>JBJONS010000277.1:0-8128 GCA_046051725.1 Pseudomonadota bacterium
CGCGCGGGTCTCGGTGCGCTTCGCCGATGGGATCACCGGCCTCTGCCCCAGGGCGCCGGCCCGCTGCGCCGCGCTGGGCGACCAGCTCGGGGCGGGCGCCGGCGCGCTCGACGCCGAGGGCGTGGCCCAGGCCCTCGACGGCATCGACGCCGAGCTGCGCACCGCCATGGGCCGCGACGCCGGCTGGGTCGAGCTCGACGCGCCGCTGCTGCACCTCGACGACGGCCTCGATCGGCTGCGCGACGTGCTGATCGACCCGAGCCTCGCGCGGCGCGAGCTGCGCCGGTGGCGGCGCGAGACCCGCCAGGCGCTGACCAGCCACTGGCCCAGCGACCCCTGGGCCACCCTCTCGGAAGCCGAGCGCCAGCTCTGGCTGCCGCACGACCACCCCTGGGGCGCCCGGACCAGCCCGGCCGCGGTCCGCCGGGTCCGCGCCGGTGACCTGCGGGCCGCCCAGGCCGCCCGGGCCGCAGAGAGCCCTCTCACTGTCTTTGTGGTCGGCGACGTCAATCCAGACGATCTGCGCCCGCATCTCGCCCTGCTCATCAACGAGCTCGGCCCGGGCGCGGCCGGCCCGCCCGCGCCCCCGCCGCCGCCCGCCCACGCCGGCGTGCGCTGGATCGGCGTCGACATGCCCGGCCGCGCCCAGGCCGCGCTCAGCTTGAGCCTGCCGGCGCCCGACAGCGCCAGCCCCGAGGCCGCCGCCGCCCTGCTGCTGGCGCGGGTGGTGATGGACGGCTTTCAGAGCCGGATCAACCTCAGGCTGCGCGAAGAGCGCGGCTGGACCTACGGCGTCGCCGGCAGCTGGGAGGCGTCCCCGGGCGCGGCCCGTTTTCAGGTCCAGGTCGAGGTGCCGGTCGACAAGGTGCTGCCCGCCGCCGCCGACATCGAGGCGGAGCTAGCCCGCGCCGCCGCGGAGCCGCCGACCGCCGCCGAGCTGGCCCGCGAGCAGGCCGGGATCGCCCGGGAGCACAACCGGGCGCTCATCGACGAGGACACCGCCTCTGCCGCGCTCATCGCCGCCTGGCGCTGGGGGGGCGCCGCCGCGCTGCGGGCCCGCGCCGACGCCGTGATGGCCGTGCAGCCCGCTGATGTGCAGGCCCTCGCCTCCCGCGCGCTGGGGCCCGAGGCCGCGCGCCGCTGGGTCCTCGTCGGCGACCGGGCGGCGCTGGACCCGGCCCTGCGCGCCGCCGGGCACGACGTGCTCTGGATCAGCCCGCAGGACGCCGTTCTGGGGCGCTTCCCCACCGACTGAAGCGGCGCCCGCGGCCGCCTCGCGGCGCCAGCGGGCCCGCGGGCGGCCGCAGGCCGGTCGCCGCAGGCGACGGAGCCGCCCCGCGGCGAACCCCAGGCGGGCGCGCGGCCCGGCGCGCAGCGCCGGGAGGCGCCCTCAGCCCGCCAAGATCGCCTTGGCCATGTTGATCAGCGCGTCGCCCACGCCGGCGAGGCTCTCCCCGGCCACGATGCCCGCACAGATGACGATGCCGTACTTGGCGGTCTTTTGCGGCGCGATCCGCTGGGCGACGGCCATGAGCACCGCGCCCAGCGTAAACGCCAGCGAGGTGTAGACCTGCACGGTGAAGGCGAGGCCGATCGACACCACGCTGGGCATCCAGGCCACCACCTTCCGCGGCAGGAAGCGCTCGGCCAAGGCGCCGAGCACGCCCACGCCCCCGCCGATGACCATGCCCTCGAGGCTGCCGCCCGGCATCGCGCTGATCCCGTTGGCGAAGATCTCGGCCACCGCCTTCCAGGTCGCGACCGCCGGCGCCGCCCAGGCGTCGGTCATCAGCATGCCCTTGGGGTCGGGGATCAAGACCATGTACGCGGCCGAGCCCACCACAGCGCCGCCCACCACGCCGGCCATCTGGCTCCAGGCCTGGTGGCGCGGCCAGCTGCCGATCATCGAGCCGGTCTTGAGATCGTGCAGCAGGTCGCCGCACTGGCTCGCCGCCCCGCCGGTGACGTTGGCGGCCATCAGGTTGCTCGCCACGTTGCCCGGGTCGAGGATGCCGAAGGTGAGCTGGGTCACCTTGCCCATCGCCCCGACCGGGGTGTTGTTCGTCTCGCCGGTGACCCGGCCGGCGACGATCGCCATCAAAAAGCTGAGCAGCACGCCGATCACCGCGAGGTGCGGCTTGATGTCGAACAGCGTGACCTGCACGATGCTGCTGGCCGCCAGCACCGCGGCGAGGATCGCCATGTAGGTGCGCTTGGGCATGTCGCGGGGGTCTTCCTCCATCTTGGCGCCGCCGGTCAGCGCGCTCACCACCGCCTTGCCCACGCTGCGCCACGAGAACGCAAAGCTGGTCAGGCTTGAGGTGACCATCATGGCCACGCCGGGCCAGAGCAGCCACTTGACCCCCTGGGAGAACCAGGCGGCGTCGGGCTTGCCGGGCTCGGCCCAGCCCTGATCGAGGGCGTAGGGCAGGAGCAGGCCCCAGGCCAAAATTCCGCCCGCCAGCATCGAGAGCGAAGCCCGCAGGCCCACAAAGCCGCCGACCGCGACCATCAGCAGCCCGGGCTCAAGGCCAAAAGTCAGGTTCTGCCCGGTGTACGCGCTGACCTTGGTCGCCGCCGCCCCGCCCGCGGTCAGCGAGAACGGCATCGGGATCGTGTGCAGAGAGGCGACCACGCCGGTGATCTTGCTGATCGCGCCCAGCGCCATGCCGCCGAAGAGCATCCGCACGCGGTCGACCGCCTCGGCGCCCTTGGCGTAGAGCTCTTTGAGGGTCTGACCGGTGGCGATGCCGCCCGGGAACGGCAGCTTGTCGACCTCGATGAGCTGCCGCCGCAGCGGAATGGCGACCACGACGCCCACGAGGCCCACCGAGAGCACCCACAAGACGAGCAGCGGGTAGCTCAGCTCGTGCCCGGTGATGATCGTCCAGGCCGGGATCGGGGCGACGAGGCCCGCCGAGCTGATCGCCGCCGCGGCGCTGGCCCCGGTCTGGTTGATGTTGTTCTCGCCGATCGCCATCTCGCGGCCGCCGCCGATCTTGGCCCAGGCCTTCCAGATGCCGAGCGCCAACAAGGCCGCGGTGATCGACATGTTCATGCCCCAGCCAATCTTGAGGCCGAGGTAGATGTTGCAAATGCTCAGCGCGCTGCCGAGGCACATGCCGGTCAGCACCGCGCGCAGGGTGAAGCCGCGGTTCGGTTCGTCGGCGACCAAGTCGACCGGGGCGTCAATGGGGAGGACGGCGCTCTCGTCGGGGCTGGCCTCGTTGACGGTGCTCTCGTGCTGCGACAAGTCGGGCCTCCAGGGGTGACGACAGGCCGCGCAGCTTGCCACACCTGCCAGCGCCGACCGCGAAAGGCCCTGATCCTCAACGGTTCTGTGGATGCTCGTCGCGGCGCGGCGCGCTGGCCCGCGGGGCGCCCAGCTCGGCCACCACCGCGGCGAGGGCCGCCCGGGTCGGCGGCTTGTGCAGCAGCGGCGCGCAGCCGGCCGCGGCGCAGCGGGCGGCGTCCTCGGCGCTCGGATCGGCGCTCAGCCCGATCAGCCGCGGCGGCGGGTCGGTGAGCGCCCGCAGGGCCATGGCCGCCCCCGGCCCGTCGAGCAGCGGCATGTGCACGTCGAGCACGGCCAGCGCGAAGGGCGCGCCGGACTGCTGGGCCAGGGTCGCGGCCTCGACCGCCGCCCGCCCGTCGGCCACCAGGGTGACCTCGAGGCCCAGCGACTCGAGCAGGGCCCACAGCACCTCGCGGGCCAGCGGGTTGTCGTCGGCCACCAGCGCCCGCCGGGGCGCGAGGACCCGGGGAGGTGGAGCAGGCGCCGGCGTCGGCGCGGCCGGCGCAGGGGGAGCGGGGAGCGCGTCGCGCAGCGCCCCGATCGCCGCGCGGAGGGCGGGGGTCGCCGGGCCGGCCTCGCCCTCGAGCGGCGCGAGCATGGCGATGGCCGCGCGCAGGGCGCTGTCCCGCCGGGCCAGCTCGGCCTCGGCCGCCCGCCGGGCCTCGGCGAGGCGCCGGGTCGCCCGGCGCAGCTCGAGCTGGGCGACGACCTGGGCGGCGAGCGCGTGCAGGGCCTCGCGCTGGTCGGGGCGCAGGCGCCGGGCCTCGGGCCCGATGACGCACAGCGTGCCGAGCGCGCGCCGGTCGGGCCCGCGCAGGGGCACGCCGGCGTAGAACTTCACGTGCGGCGCGCCCACCGTGAGGGGGTTGTCTGCGAAGCGGACGTCCTGGTCGGCGTCTTCGACCTCGAAGACCTCCCACCCGAGGATGGCGTGGGCGCAGAAGGCGAGCTCGCGCGGGGTCTCGGTGGCCTCGAGGCCGTGCCGCGACTTGAACCACTGGCGGTCGCGATCCACCAAGCTGATCAGCGAGATGGGAACGCCGCAGAGCTGGGCGGCGAGGCGCGTGACCTGGTCGTAGGCGTCCTCGAGGACGGTGTCGAGCACGTCCAGCTCGTAGAGAGAGGCGAGCCGGGCGGCCTCGTCGGGGGGCAGCGGCGCGGGCTGCATGGCGGCCTCCAGCGGCGGAGCAGGCGGAGAGGGCGGGCGCATCGGCGCGGTCGCGCGGAACCTAAGGGGAAAGGCCCGGGCCGCCAGGGCCCAGCCGCGGGGGGCGCGGAGGCCCCAGGCACGCCGGCGCACCGGTCCGCACCGCGGCGCAAGACGAGGCACCGGACCGCCCCGCCGGTGGGGACTGCGGCGGCGCGCCCGACCGGCCCGGGGGCCAGCGCGCCCCTGCAGCGCAGACACGTCTGCGATGTCAACGGGATCACCACCTGGCACGGTCCATGCTCTGGCCGTCGCGCCGACACCGGCGACCACCCCGACCCCGGAGCGACCATGCCCTCTGCCCCTGCTGTCTTCTCTCGCTTGCCCCTGCTGGCCGCCGCGCTGCTCGGCGGGCTCAGCGTCGCCCACGCCGAGCGCCTTGGGCCCGTCACCGCGTACATCGACTGCGTGACCTACGACAAACAACACGGCGAGGGCGCCTGCGAGGCGATGTGCAAGGAAGACAACGAGGTGATGTTCGCGATGCCCCACACGCCGGGCTGGCACCTCGTCGACATCACCTGCAAGATGGAGGGGGGCACCGCGGTCTACACCCGCTGGTACCGCAAGTACGACGGCGGCTTCGACGACTACGAGCACGCGCGGATCATCCCCGGCCACGGCGGCGGCGTCGAGGTGGGCGAGGGCGGCGGCGTGCTCCAGATCCGGGGCGCGGCCGAGATCATCGTGGTCATCGACGACACCGAGGGCGGGCGCTCGGAGACCTACGTCTCTGCCGAGGGCGGGGAGCTCGTCGTGGCGGCGGGCGACCTCGTGTGGCTCGCCTTCGCCGACCCCCTCGCCGAGGGCGAGATCACCGTCGAGCTGCGCTGAGCAGCGGGTAGGCGCCAGCCGGGCGGGAGGCGCGCCGCCCCGGCCCGGCCAGCGCACCCTCAGCCCAGGGCCGCCACGAGGGCCTTGGGCAGCAGGGACCGGCGCAGCGCTGGATCAAGCCCGTCCGCCGGATCATCGAGCTGGGCGTTGATCACCGCGCGCAGGCCGCCGTTGGGCGGGTGGGCGCAGAGCCGGGCGAGGTACTGGCTCGGGCGCACCGGCAGCAGGTAGGCCGCCAGCCGCGCCGCCGTCGGGCCCGCCGCCCCCAGCTCGGCCCGCAGGTGGGCCGACAGGTCACCGCCCCGAAAACGCCCCAGCACAGCGGCGATCAGCGCGCCCTCGGCGGGGGCGGTGACCCAGAGGCGCGGGCGCCCCTCGTCCGGCGCGCGCCGCGCCGCCGCCGGCGCCTGGGCAGCCGCGGTCAGCGGGGGGAGCGCGGCCGGATCGCCCATTCCACGGTCACCCAGACCGACCCCTGTCGCCCATCGCTCTGTGTCATCCGATCCCGTCTGGGCCGGGGATGCCGGGGGCCCCCCGACGGGGCGCGGGCCGCCGATCTCCGGCGCCCACGGGGACGCGGCCGGCGCGGCCGCCCACGGCGAGGCGTCGGGCGCGGCCTGCGCCAGAGCGGACCACGGCGCGGGGCCCGCCCCGGCGCCGGGGGCCCAGGCGCCAGCGGGCGCGGGCGCGGGGGCCAAGACCGGGGGGCCCAGCGCGCCGGCGCTCAGCGTGGTCGGCGGGGCCGGGCGCTCGGCGGCCAGCGCCGCGGCGGCGTGCTCGGCGAAGGCCACCGGCCCGAGGAAGAGCGACAGCCGCAGCAGCGGCGTCTGCCCGTCCGGGCCGAGCAGGCTCAGGCCGGCGGCCGGACCGGCGGCCGCGCCCTCGCCCGGGCCGAGCCGGCGCGGGGCACCGCCGCCGTAGGGCTCGAGCTGCACCGCCAGCCGCGCCTCGGGCAGAACAGCGACGTGCAGGCCGCCCTCGACCCGGCGCACCACGAGGTGGGCCCGGCTGAGGCCCGGCAGGTGGGGCAGGCTGAGCAGCTCGGGCGTGCCCTCGCCCACCGCGGCGCGCAGCGCGGCGAGGCGCGGGGCCTCGTCGGGGACGGCGCGCAGCGCCCGCAGCAGCGCCCCCCAGCCGGGCGCCCGGCCGATCACCAGGGCGGGCGCGTGCACGTCTTGCTGCAGGCCGATGATCTCGCCGTCTTCGCGGCGGCTGGGCGCGAGCAGCGCGCGGATCGGCGGCGCGCCGGTCGGGCCGGCGGGCAGCAGCCGGCGCACGGCCTCGGCGTCGACCACGGGCAAGCCGGCCGCCCGCAGCGCCGCGGCGGCGGCCTGCAGCTCGGGCAGCTCGCCCCACCAGGGCCGCGCCTCGAGCAGGGCCAGCGCCTCGGGCGTGGCGGGCTGGGGGCCCAGGGCCTGCACGATCGCGCAGCGCAGGCTGCTCCGGCCCCGCTCGCGCAGGGGCGGCACCGCCAGCGTGGTGGCGGTCAGCCGGTGCAGGGCGGCCCGGGGCAGGCCCCCTTGGCCGGCGCGCAGCGGCTCGAGATCGGCGCTCAGGCTGATCAGGGGCACCGGCCGGTGCGCGGCCGGCGCGAGCGGCCCGAGCTGGGCGGGCTCGACCAGCGGACCCTCGGCCTCGATCGCCACCTGCCCCATCAAGTTCCGCAGCTCGCGCACGTTCCCGGGCCAGGCCCAGGTGCGCAAGCGGGCCCGGGCGGCGGGCGAGAGGCGCAGGCCCCGGCCCGGCGCGGCCTCGTCGAGCAGCCGGTCGGCCAGCAGGTCGAGGTCGTCGCCCCGCTCCCGCAGCGGCGGCAGCTCCAAGCGCAGCCCGTCCAGGCGGTGCAGCAGGTCGGCCCGCAGCTCTCCGCGGGCGACCATGCCGTCGAGATCAGCGTTGGTGGCGGCGATCACGCGCACGTCGACCGGCTGGGGCAGGTCGGCGCCCAGCGGCACCACCGCGCGCTCTTGCAGGGCCCGCAGCAGCTTGGCCTGCACGCGCAGCGGCAGGTTGCCGAGCTCGTCCAGGAAGAGCGTGCCCCCATCGGCCTGGCGGAAGGCGCCGGGCCGGTCGCGGTCCGCGCCGGTGAACGCGCCCTTGCGCTGCCCAAAAAGCGCCGCCTCGACCAGCTCGGGGTTGCCGGCCGACAGATCGACCGCCACCAGGGGGCCCCGGCGCCCGCTGGCCCGGTGCAGCGCCCGGGCCAGCTCTTCTTTGCCGGTGCCCGGCTCGCCGAGCAGCAGCAGGCTGAGCCCGCTGGGCGCCGCGCGCATGGCCTGACGAAGAACAGCGACCAGCGCATCACTCTCGCCGATGATCGGCGCGAAGGCCGGGTCGGCGGGGCGGGCCCCGGCCCGGGCCGGCGCCGGGCGGGGCGGCGGCGGGCGCAGGTCGCGGGCGCGCAGGGCCAACAGCAGCGCCTGGCGCTGATCGACGTCCAGCTCGGCCAGCTCGCTGATGATCGGCCAGCGCCCCGGCGGCGCGGACCGGGCGCCGGCCGGCCCGATCCAGGCGGCCGGCTGGTCATCGAGCAGGGCGTGGGCCCAGGCGGCCAGCGCCCGCTTGCCGACCCCGGGCGGCCCGGCGAGGTGCACCACCCCGGCGCTGCGGCAGTGGGCCAGCAAGGCGCCCCGCAGCTCGGCGAGGCCCGGGTCGACCGCGACCGCGTGGTGCGGATCGAGGCGCAGCAGCGCGTCGACCACCGGCTGGGCGAGCGCGACCGCCTGCCCGGCGTCGATCCAGAGCAGGCGCGCGCCCAGCCGGGCCGCGTCGGCGGCGAGGCGGGCGGCCCGGCC
>JBJONS010000278.1:0-8796 GCA_046051725.1 Pseudomonadota bacterium
CAGGCGGGGCCGGGCGCGGGGAGGTCGGCGGGCATCGGTGCAACTATGCCCTAGGCGGAGCGGCGCGGCGAGAAAAATCACGACCCCACTTCGTCAGAAGTTGTCCCCACCCATCGGATCCGGCCCACGCCGCCCCCGATCATCCCAGGTTTCTGTTCAGTACATGAGGCGGTAGCTGAGACCCGCGCTGACGCCGCCCACCGAGCCCTGCCAGGTCAGATCACCATCCGGCAGGGTGAGAAACAGCCAGCTCAGCTCTACGCCCAGCTCGGCGGTCCGGCGGCGGAGCGCGGCCCCCGTGAAGACCTGAACACCTGGGCTGGAGAGCCCTACCCCTCCACCGAGGGCGGAGTCGCTGGAACGGGCCGCGATCCGGTACGGCGCGAGCACTCCTGCGCCCCCGACCCAACCCGAAGTCCGGCCCCGGGCGCCCCGAACGCTGGCGCCAAACGAGATGGGGAGCACCGACAGATCGATCTCGACGTCATCTTCGCGTGCCGAGACGCTGTAGAGGCCCGCGCCGAGCCGCATGTAGAGGTCCTGCGACAGCCGGGGGAGCTGGACATCGGCGGTCAAGGCGCCGTAGGGGCTCGACAGCCCCCGCGCGCCGACCATCCAGCCGCCCTGCACGCCCGGCGCGAGGCGAAGCACCCGCGGCGTGAGCGCGATCTCGGTGCTCGTCGCCGCGAAGGCGCCGCTCGGCGAGGAGGCCGTGATCTGGACGGTCGGGCTGACGAAGTCCTCGCCGGGTGAAAAAACAGCTTCGTAGCTGCCATCCACTCGACGCCGCACCTCGCCGATCTGCCCATGGCTCGCCCTGAGCTCGACCGGCGCGTCGACCGGGTTTCCGGCTGCGTCGACCAAGCGGACCCGCACCTCGGCTTGTGCGTTGGGGCCAAGCTCGACGGTCCGCGGCTCCGAGCTGATGAAGACGCTCCGCACCCGGCCGGAGAACACCGGCACGGGCAGGGTCGCGCTCAGCTCCCCGGCGCTCAACACGGTGGGCGCGCCCGGGTCCCAGCCCAGCGCCCGCTGTGCGCGGAACCCCTCGCGCTCGACGGTCACCGTCAAGGGCGGCGCGGCGCCGGCCGGAAGCGGCACCCACCACTCTCCGTCCGGTCCAGAATGTCCATCGATGATGAGGCCACCCGGGAGGATGATCCGCAGCGGGGCCTCGGCGAGGCGCCCGCCCTCCCAGCCGCGGGGGCGGGCCCGGATCGACAACAGCCCGGCAGGGTCGCGCCCGACGTCCAGATCAACGTGCGCGAGGCTGCCCTCGCCGACGCTGCCGGCCCAGCTCGCCCGGACCTCATCACCTCCCTGGGCCAGGGCCGCCCGGCCATCGTAGGCCGCCCGCAGGGCCAACCCCTCGATCCGCGGCTCCAGCAGCCCATAGCTGGCCGTGAGCGTGAGGGAGCCCACCGGGAGCCGGTCACCGGCGGCGGTCTCGACGGTGGCCACCACCAGGCCAAAGGGCGCGTCCGCCTCGAGTTCGCTGGGGTTCATCCGCAGCAGCACCCGCGCGGGCAGGTCGGTCACGCGCCCGATCAGCGCGCTCGCCCGCGCCCGCACGCCCAGGCCGCAGTCGATCCGCAGATCGCCAGGATCTTCCTGTGCGGGTGTCGGCCCACCGACCACCCACAGGCCCGCGCTGACCGGGCGGACGGTGACCGACGCCCGGTCCGAGCGCGCGCACGAGGGCGCCTCGCCCGCCCAGGCCGCGCCCTCTGGCCCCACCGCGGCGATCCAGCTCAGCGGCGCCGCCTCATCCCGGGCGTGCAGCCCGCCGGCCAGCGCGACCACCACCGGGCGCTGGTCGCCCGCCAAGGGCAGCGCGCTGGTCGAGCTCCGCCCTGCCGAATCCCGCAGCGTGACCGTGGCGACCGTCTCGCCCGGGCGGACCTCGACTTGAGCCCGCGCGATCCCATCCGGTCCGGCGGTCACGGGCCCGTACCGTCGACGCCCCACCTCCAGCTCGACCTGAACCCCTGGCTCGGTCTGCACCGGAACCGATGGGCGCGCGCGCACCGAGACCACCGCCACCGCCGGCGCGGCCGCAGGGGCGCGCCGGTCCACCGCCGCGATCAGCGCCGGGCGAGAGAACGGCGTCAGGTCCGGCGTCCACAGCAGCCGGAGGCCCTCGGCGGTGGGCTCAGCCGGGCCCAGCTGGCCCTCGCTCACCGCCACGACGAGGTCCTCGGGGCGACCGTTGGGGGCCAGCTCCACCAGCACCTCGAGCGGCTCCCGGCTGAGGGCGGTGTGGGCGCCCCGCACGCCGAGCCGCAGCGCCGGGGCCTGGTGGGCGTCGACCTGGAGGACCGCGCGTGCTGGGCCCACCTCGACCTCCACCGGTCCCGGCGCGGCCGGCGGCAGCCAGCGGACCACCCAGCGCCCTGGACCGTCCGGCAGCGGCGCCCCGCGCAGCTCGCCCGCGCCGAACCGCACCGGTCCGGGGAGCTGGCCCAGCGGACGCCCCTCGTCGAAGAGCAACAGATGCACGGCGTGCTCGCGCTCAACCACCACGGGCGCCTGGGGGAGGTCGACGGTCAACGTCGGCGCGGCCCGGGCCAAGCCCGACCAGAGCAGCAGCGCGCCGATGGCGCTGGTGCCCAAGGACCAACCGCCGATGCGGGGCCTCAAGGGGCCCACTGCACGGCCGTCCCCATCAGCCTCGGCCCTGTCTGGCCCTCGACCCGGTGGGTGATGCTCGCCTCCCGCCCCAGCGCGTCCCGGGCGTGGAGCTCGAGGGTGGCGCCCGCACGCGGCACCACCACCGACGGCAGGAGCGCTTGCCCGTCGGGGCCCGCCACCACCCGGACCGTCGCACCGCCGCCGCGCAGCTCGACCGTGGCGTAGGGCTGGGTGTGCGCGATCACGACGACGGTGCCGTCATCCCCGACGATCGACGGCGCGCGGACCTCGACGAGGAGCGCCTCGGCCAGCGGCGCCTCGACCGGGGTCTGACCCTGGGCCAGATCCAGGCGGCGCCCCGACCCGAGCGTGGTCACGCCCTCCACCCCGCCGACCGCGAGCTCTCCGGCGAGGACCTCGACGGTGAGGCGACCATCCTCGGCGAGCCCAGCGTTCACCTCACCCGCTTGAAGGCGCAGATCTCGTCCGCTCGCCCGCAAGCCCAGGGTGGGCGCGCCCGCCCGCACCCGCGCCGAGACCGCGCCGCCCTCGAGCTCGACCCGCACGCCATCGTCGGTCACCGCGGTCAAGCGCAGCGCGCTGTTGGCCTGCAGGGTCAGCTCGCTGCCCTCGCCGATGCCGACCCGGAGCGAGCCAGCTTCGCCCACCATCAGCTGATCTTCGACCTCGAGCGCGTCACCGGCGCGCAGGGGCACGGCCCCCTCGGCGGCGCGCACCCGCACCGCCTGGCCTGCGGCGTCGAGCACGACCAGCTGGGGGCCCTGCGGCCCAAAGAGCAGGCCGTAGCCAACCACCCCGACCAGGAGGACGGCGAGCAGCGCGAGCAGGAGGCCGAGGTTCTCGCGCATGGGCCGCTCACGCGACGGGGAGGTGGACCCGCCACCGGGAGGGTGCTGCGGCGTCCGGCTCCTCTAACCGACCCCCGAGCGCCGACAGTCCGCTTCGGGCCGCCCAGATCGCCATGCCTTGCGCCCGCCAGTCGTCCTCATCGGTGGGCGGCGCCGGGCCGTCGAGCCGCACACAGAGCGCAGCGCCGGCCCCAGGCTCCACCTCGACCTGCACATGGACCCGACCGCCGGCCGCGACCCGGGCCCGCAAGGCCGCCAGCAGCTGCGCCAGCGCCTGCCCGAGAGCGGCGGGGTCGACCCCGACCGTCCAGGCCCGGCGGGGCCCCCGGTCGAGGCTGACCCCACGGTGGGCGAAGCCCCCGCGCAGCAGCGGCAAGACATCGTCCAGCACGTCATCGACCTCGGCCTCGCGCTGCCCGCCCACCGCGCCCTCTGGGCGCTCGCCGGCCTCCGACAGCCTCCCCAAGGTCTGCACGATGCGGGCGCAGCGACGCCCCTCGACCTGCATGCTCTCGAGCAGGGGCCGCAGCGGATCGTCGGCGCGCGCCTGGGCCAACAAGAGCTGGCTAAGGCCCAAGATGCCCGCCAGCGGGTTGTTCAGCTCATGCGCGAGGCCCGCGCCCAGCTCGCCGACCGCCGCGAAGCGCGCGGCGTCGATGAGGCGCGCCTGTGCGGCCCGGAGCTCGGCGGTGCGCTGCTCCACGCGATCCTGCAGCTCTTGGTTGAAGCGCTCGATCTCGTCATTGGCGAGCTGGAGGCGGTCGGCGGCCTCGACCATGGCGTGGTTCTGCTGCTGGATCCGCTGGGCGTCCTGTCGCAGCTTTAGGCTCATGTCATTGAAGGTATGGGCGAGCTGGACCAGCTCGGCGGGGCCCGCCGCCGGGGCCTGGGCGCCGAGGCCGCCCGCGCCGACCGCCCGCGCCGCCGCGCTCAGCCCGTCGATGGGACCGGTGAGCTGCCGCGCGAACCACACGCCGATCACGACCGCCGCGGCGATCGCGACCAACGCAAACCAGCCCATGCGGAGGGTGATGTCGCGCACCGCGTCCTCGACGGGGCGGGCCGACCGCACCACCACCAAGGTCCAGCCCAACCTGGGCACTGGAGCGAGCGCGACCAGACGGGAGCCATCGGCGGTCCGCATGTGAATCACGCCGGCGAGCCCCCGGAGGGTCTCGAGCGTGGATGCGGGCGGGAGCTGGGCCGGGTCACCCCAGAACACCACCCCATCGGCGTCGACGAGCAGCACCGCGCTCGCCGCGCCGGCCTGGGCCTCGAGCGCGCGGAGGCTGGGCTCCAACGCGAGCTCAACGACGAGCTGCAGGTCACTCTGGGGGATCGGGCTGCGGGTCACCACCACCGGCCCGCCGCCGGTCGCCGGCGTGTAGGGCGAACCGACCGCGGTCTGGCCCGGAGCGGCCGCTGGTAGGTGCTCCATCACCTCGGGGATCACCTCGGACAGCCCCCCTCGACCAGCGCGCAGGACCGGAGCGATCACCTGTCCCCTCCCCTCATCAAGGAGGGTCACCACGTGAGCCTCGGGGACCTGCCCTGCGACCACCTGGGTCACCCCGGCCATCGCGGGGGCCGACAGCCGGGCCACGGGGAAGGTCTGGGCCTGCTGGGCCTGGAGCCGCAGCTGCAGCTCGAGCCAGGTGTCGAGGTTGAGCGCGAGGGCCTCGGCCACGGCGGACTGCTGATCCTCGAGGCTGGCGGCGAGCCGGTCGGTGGCGACGTCGACCGCCGCCCAGCCGAGCAGGCCGAGCGGCAGCACCGCGACGAGCACGACGAACAGCAGCAGCCGCGCGCGCAGCCCCACCGCGGCGCCTCAGGCCCGGGGGAGGCGCACGCGGAAGCGCGCGCCCTCACCCGGCGGGCTGTCGACATCGACCTGGCCGCTGTTCCGGGTGACGATGCGGTAGACCACGTTGAGCCCGAGGCCGGTGCCCCGCCCGGGCGGCTTGGTCGTGAAGAACGGGTCGAAGACCTGCCGCAGGCGAGAAGGCGCGATGCCGGGGCCATTGTCCTGCACGCGCAGCAACGCGAGGCCGCCCTCGCTCCAGGCCTCGACCGCCACCCACTTCTCGCCGTCGCCCCGGTGCTCGATCACGGCCTCGGCGGCGTTCTTGATGAGGTTGAGCAGCACCTGCTGCAGCTCGGTGCCGCGGATGCGCGCCCGCAAGCCCGGCTCGACCCGCTGCCGCAGCTCGACCCCGCCGAGCGCCGCGGTCCGCGCGAGGAGGCGCTGGGCGTCGTCGAGGGCCAGGGCGACGTCGGCGGTCTGCTCTTCGTCGTCACCTTCTGGTGCACGCGCGTAGCTGGTCAGCTCTTGGACGATGTGACGGATGTTCTCGCTGTACTCGACGATCTCTCGGGCGTGCGAGCGCGCGACGGTCAGATCGTCCTCGTCGAGGATGGCCTCAGCGAGGCCCAACACGCCGAACAGCGGGCTCGAGACCTCGTGTGCGATCCCCGCCGCGAGGGTGCCGATGCCGGCCAGCTTCTCGGACTGGATGAGCTCGGCCTGCAAGGCGCGGGTCTCGGTCAGAGCAGCCTCAAGCTCGACGTTCTTGCGCTGCAGGTCGGCCAGCAGCTGCTGGTTCTCGCGCGCCATGCGCCGGCGCTCGAGCGCCCGCCACGCCTTGCGGCGCACGTCGAAGACGTCGTCGAGCGGCTTGCGCAGGTAATCAAAGGCGCCGAGGCCGAGCGCATCGACCGCGGTGTCCACCGAGGCGTAGCCGGTGATGAGGATGGCCTCAGCGAGGGGGTCTTGCGCCTTGAGGCGCCGCATCAGCTCGATGCCCGAGAGGTCCGGCAGGTTCTTGTCGGTGATGAGCAGGTCGACCGGATCCCTCTCGATCAGCGCCGCGGCCGAGGCGCCGTCGGCGCAGGCGCTGAGGCGGACCTCCTCGCCAGCAAAGACCGCCCGCAGGATCTGCAGGATGACCGGCTCGTCGTCGACGAGCAGCAGGTGCGGTGGGCGCGCGCTCATGGAGGCCTCGGGCTCGGCCCGCAGCGGGCCAGGACCAGCGCGATCCGCCGCGCCGGGACGGCGAGCCTACCACCGCCGTGCCCGCGGCCGCCGTCCCCGCGCCCGCAGCGGAGATTGACTATCAGACCGCGCACACTAAGCTGTCCCGCCTCCGGGCCGAAGCCGTCCGGGCCGGGGCTCGGGTCCCCGCCGCCGCACCGATGGAGCCACCATGCGCGCCGCCCTCCTGCTCCTCCCCCTCGGCCTGGCGGCCTGCTCCGCCAAGACCCAGCAGGTCTTCGAAGCCGGGGTGCTCAGCGAGCGCCCGTCGGCCGACGGGCTGACCGAGCAACAGATTGATCTGAACGGCGACGGTCGCACCGAGGTGTGGAACTTCCTCCGCGACCGCGCCAACGCCCCCAAGGTCGTGCTCCGCAAAGAGAGCGACCTGAACTTCGACGGGCGGGTCGACGTGCGGGCCTGGTTCGACGACGCCGGTGTGCTCGAGAAGCAAGAGTGGGACGGCGACTTCGACGGGCGCGTCGACTGGGTCGACCACTACCAGGGCGGCGTCCGCGTGCTGAGCGAGTGGGACACCAACAACGACGGCAAGTTCGACGAGTTCCGCAGCTACGAGAGCGGCCGGGTGCGCCGCAAAGAGCGCGACACCAACGCCGACGAGCAGATCGACTTCTGGGAGTACCTCGACGAGACGGGCAAGGTCGTCAAGACCGGCCGCGACGTCGACGGCGACGGCGTGATGGACGAGCGCGACGAGTAGGCGCCCGCGACCCGCCCGCCCAGTCCAGCCGACGGCGCGGGCGGTGGATGAAGACGGGGCGGGCAGAGCGCTCGCCCCATCGTCGTTTTGGCCCTCAGCGCTGCGGGAGCCCCGCCGCCAAGCGGTCGACCTCGGCCCGCACCATGCGCTCGACCAGCTGGTCGAAGCTCAGGGCCGGCGCCCAGCCCAGGGCGCGCCGGGCCCGGCTCGCGTCCCCGCGCAAGCACGGGATCTCGGCCGGCCGCAGCTGGGCCGGGTCGTGGCGCACATGGTCGCGCCAATCGAGGCCCACGCAAGCGAAGGCGCGCGCGGCAAAGTCTTGCACCGACCACGCCTCTCCGGTGGCCACGACGAAGTCCTGGGCCTCGTCTTGGCAGAGCATCAGGTGCATGGCCCGGGTGTAGTCGCCGGCAAAACCCCAGTCGCGGCGCACATCGAGCCGGCCGAGGCCGACGCCATCCCGACGACCACCCTTGGCCTCAGCGGCGGCGATCGCGAGTTTTCGGGTCACGAACTCTTCGCCGCGGCGCTCGGACTCGTGGTTGAACAAGATCCCACCGACCGCGAAAATACCGTAGCTCTCGCGGTAGTTGACCGTGAGGTGGTGGGCATAGACCTTGGCGACCCCATAGGGCGAGCGCGGGTGGAAGGGCGCGCCCTCGCCCTGGCCGTCGGCGCCGCTCAGGCCGAACATCTCGCTGCTGCCCGCCTGGTAGAAGCGGATCCCCGGATCGACCAAGCGGATCGCCTCGAGCATCCGGGCGCAGCCCAGCGCGGTCACCTCGCCGGTCAGCACCGGCTGGCGCCAGCTCGTCGGCACAAAGGACTGCGCCGCGAGGTTGTAGACGTGGTCGGGCCGGTGCCGCCGCAGCGCGTCGATCAGGCTGCCCTGGTCGAGCAGGTCGGCGCTGTCGAGCACGAGGCCGCGCAGGTGCGCGAGACGCCAGTGGTTGGGGCTCGCGCTGCGGCGGTGGAGGCCGACGACCTCCCACCCGGCTTCGAGCAGCTGCTCTGCCAAAAAGCTACCGTCTTGGCCGGTGATCCCGGTGATCAGCGCTCGGCTCATGTTCCACTCCGCACAGTCGACCCCCAGGGAGGCTGCGCGGCCACCCCGACCTCACCGTTCCCGCCGGCGCGCTGCCCACGGGCGCCCCGCGGACGACCCGCCTCAGTCCACCGTGATCTGCGCGTTGTCGAAGGCGGCCGCCTCGCCCTCAACGAACCAGAGCACCGTCCAGGTGCCCCGCTTGGGGTCGGCGATCGTCACGGTCGGGTCGAAGCAGACGTCGCCACAGGCGCCAGGCTCGCCCTCGATCCAGACCTCTTCGACAACGATCTCGTTGCCCTTGACCGAGACGCTCGGGTCGAAGACCGCGTCGCAGGGCTGCTCGACCCCGGTGCGGCGCGCGACGATGTCCGCGTCGATGATCTCGACCTGCAGCGTGCTCACCAGCTCCTCGTCGAAGTCCACGTTGGTGCAGCCCGGGGCGTCCCAGCTCACGTCCAGCTCGCCCTGGCAGGCGCTGAGGAGGAGAGCGGCGACG
>JBJONS010000279.1:0-5420 GCA_046051725.1 Pseudomonadota bacterium
AGAAGGCCTCGAAGTCATCGACCCCCTGCTCGCCCCAGATGCATTGATCGGGCACCTCGAACTCGGGGTAATTGGCGATGCCGGCCCGCAGCCCGGTGGGGCTCCGGTCCATCAGGGTGTAGAGGATCATGTCTTGCTCGCCGGGCGAGCTGAGCGCGGCGAGCTTGAGCGGGATCGAGAAGGCGGCGCTGTCGTAGCGCACCTGCAGCGGGGGCAGGGCGGCGCCGTCGGCGGCCGCGGCCGCCTCGCTCACCCGCGCCGCCATGAAGTACATGCCCTCGGCGATGTAGGCTTCGAGCGCCGGCACCACCGCCGGGGTCAGGCTGTAGTCGTGGTCGGTCAGCCAGGTGAACAGCGCCCCGCTCTCGGTCGCCGACAGGATGGTGATCTCGTAGTCGCCGACCAGGTACTCGGCCTCGACGGTGACCCCGCTGCCCCCGCTGCCGCCCCCGTCGCTCTCGGCCGCGCCGTCCATCCCGCCGCCGGCGCTGACGCAGCCGGCGTCGGGCATCTGCAGCACGCCGGTGTAGCCGTTGAGGCGGGCGAAGACCTCACCGTCCAGCACGCGGATCTCGTCGCGGGCCAGCAGCGCGGGCACCGGCAGCACGAGCGCGAAGTCGTCGCTGTCGCCCTGGGGGTTGATCGACACCGTGAACGTCGTGGTGGTGCCTTGGCGCACCAGCGCGACCTGGGCGGTGTCGAAGCTCAAGGGCGTCGGGTTGCCGTTGGCGACGGTGGGGCAGGCCCAGGCGGGCGCGGCGAGCAGCAGGGGCAGGGCGGCGAGCGGGGCGAGGCGGCGCATGGGCAGGATCCGGGTGCGGGGGCCGGGCCGGGCGGCTGCGCCGGCTCCGTCCCGCACTATCCACGCCCCGCGCCCACCCGCGACCACGCCTCTGCACCCGTCGACGACAGAGCTACACGCGGGCGTGCAGCGGCGCAGACGACCGGCGCCGGCGCAGGCTGGCGCCCAAAAGGCCGACCAGCCCGCTGATCAGGCCGGCCGCCCCGCCGCCGCTGGCGCAGCCGCCGCAGCCCTTGTCGTCAGCGGTCGCGTCGCCATCGGCGTCCTCGTCATCATCCTCGTCGTCGGTCACGCCGTCGCCGCCGTCACCGCCGCCCGCGCCGTCCCCGTCGGTCCCGTCGGTCCCGTCGCCGGTGTCGCGCGGGTAGCCGTTCTCTTCCATCCAGACCGCGCCGGGCGAGTCGGGGCAGGCGTCGATGCACCGGGCGTTGCTGGGGTTGGCGTCGGCGTAGGACTGGGTCTGCGGCTCGTAGAGGCCGCTGCCGTAGAACACCATGTCCTCGGTCGCGGTGTCGGGCGTGTAGCGGAAGTGGACCCGGGTCAGGAAGTGGCCCCAAGGGTCGCCCTCAAAGCCGAGGGCGCCGATGTCCTCTTCGGTGATGGTCACGCCGCTGCACGGCGAGCAGTCATACCATCCACCCGCCCACTCGACGGCCCACGCGGCGTAGCCGGCCGCCTCCCAGCCCGGGCGGAAGCGGGTGTCGTAGAAGTCCGCGAAGTCATCGACGCCGGTCTCGCCCCAGACGCACTGGTCGGGCACGGTGAACTCGGGGTAGTTCGCGATGCCGGCCCGGCCGCCGCCCATGCCCTGATCCATGAGGATGTAGGCGATCATGTCTTGTTCGCCGGGCGAGCTGAGCGCGGCGAGGCGCAGGGGGATCGAGAAGGCCTCTTCGAGGTAGCGCACCTGCAGCGGCGGCAGGGGGGTGCCGTCGGCCCGGGTGGCCTCGGGGCTGACCTTCGCCGCCATGAAGTACATGCCCTCTGCGATGTAGCTGTCGAGGGCCGGCACGACGACCGGGGCGACGTTGAAGCCACGGTCGTTGAGCCAGACCCACAGGGCCTCGGGGTCAGTGGCCGACAAGATGGTGATCTCGTAGTCGCCGACGAGGTACTCGCCCTCGATGACCACCCCCGTTCCGCCGTCACCGCCGCCGTCCTCGCCGTCCGACGCGCTGTCACCGCCCCCAGCCGAGGCGCAGCCGGCGTCGGGCATGGTCAGCACGCCGGTGTAGCCGTTGAGGCGGGCGAACACCTCGGTGTCGAGCACCCGGATGTCGGTCTCGGTGAGCAGGGCCGGCACCGGCAGCACCAGCGCGAAGTCCCCGGCGTCGCCCTGGGGGTTGATGGACACGGTGAAGGTCGTCTGGTCCCCCTGGCGGGCGATGGCCACCTGGGCGGTGTCGAAGGTGAGCGGCTCGGGGTTGCCGTTGGCGACGGTGGGGCAGGCGGTGGCGGGCGCGGCGATGCCAAGGGCAGCGGCGGCGAGCAGGGCGCGGGTCGGGTTCATGGCTCCTCCAGGGTGGAGGCGGAGGATAGCGCAGAGGGGGGGAGCCCGTGGGCGCCCCGACCCGCGAGGTGATCGGGGGCAGGACCGGGGCGCCGAGACAACGCGTTGACCGTCACTCTGTTGCCGGCGCCGCGCGGCGGTGCACACTGGGGGCGGTCTCGCCCCCCACCGTTGGAGCCTCCCATGCGCCGCCTCGCCCTCGTCGTCTCGCTCGCCGCCCTCTCCGCCGCCTGCGCGCCCTCCATCCCCAAGGTCGAGGGGGGCGGCGCGGACACCGCCGGCGCCGCCGACGGGACCGACGGCACGGATGGGACCGACGGCACCGATGGGACGGACGGCACGGACGGCACGGACGGCGCGGACGGCGCGGACGGCGCGGACGGCGCGGACGGCGCGGACGGCGCGGACGGCACGGATGGCACGGACGGCACCGACGGCGCGGACGGCACCGACCCGGTGACCAACCCGTGGGCCGGCAGCCACAGCGGCGGCCTGACCGTCACGATGGAGGACGGCGGCTGGGGCGGCGGCGAGCTCTGCGCCGGCGAGGGCACCTGGGAGATCGACGACATGGGCCTCATCGTCGCCAGCTTCGGCTGCGACGCCGGCTGGGGCGGCGTGTGGGCCTGGGGTTTCGAGGGCGAGGTGACGATGGACGGCGAGATCGTCGGCGCCGGGCTGCTCACCGACGACCGCGGCTGGGTGAACATGGGCACCGAGCTGAGCGGGTCGGTCGGCGACGGGGGCCTCAGCCTCGCCGGCGTCGGCGAGATGGAGGTCGGCGGCCCCGGCGGCACGGTCGCCACCACGTTTGCGGGCTACGGCGACTGAGCGGCGGCGCCCCGCGGCCGCGGGGCAGGGCGGAGGACGACATGAAGCGCGGCGCCCTCGCGGCGGCGGAGGCCCCCGGCCTGCCGCCCATCGGCGCCCTGCGGGCCTGGGCCGCGCGCCTCTTGTGGGGGGACCGCCTCGAAGACAAGCTCTGCGACGTCGATCCCGAGGCGAATGACCCCGGGTCCGTGCGCAGCGCGCCCGCCGCGCCGGGGCGGCCCGCGGGCCTGACCTTCGGGGCCCGGGACCCGCGCCCCCACAAGCCGAGCGACGCGGCCCTCGCCGACCCCCAGGCCCGCGGCGCCTTGCTGCACGACTTCGCGAACCACGAGCTGCTCGCCCTCGAGCTGATGGCGCTGCAGCTGCTGCGGGCCGCCGCGCTGCCGCCGGCCTTTGTGCGCGGCCTCGCGGCGGTGCTGCGCGACGAGCAGCGCCACCTGCGGCTGTACATCGACCGGATGGGCGCGCTGGGCGTCGCCTTCGGCGAGGTGCCGGTCAACGGCTTCTTCTGGCGGGCCCTGGCCCCGGTCGAGGAGCCCCTCGCCGCGCTCGAGGGCATGAGCCTCGTGCTCGAGCAGGCCAACCTCGACTTCTGCCGCTACTGGGCGGCCCGCCTGCGCGGCCTCGGCGATGTCGAGAGCGCCGCGCTGCTCGACCTCGTCTACGAGGACGAGATCGGCCACCTGCGGCACGGCCTGCGCTGGTCGCGGCGCTGGCGCCCGCCCGGCCAGAGCGACTGGGACCGGCTGTGCGCCCAGCCGGCGCCGCTCGGCCTCGGGCGCTGCCGGGGCCCGGTCTTCTGCGCCGAGGGGCGGGCCCGGGCGGGCGTGGAGGCCGAGGCCATCGAGCGCCTCGCGGTGGAGGGCCGGTCGCGGGGCCGGCTGCCGGCGGTCTGGTCCTTCGACCCGGGGGTCGAGGAGGCGGCGCTGGCCCTGGCCACCGGCCGGCCCCGGGCGGTCAGCGCGCCGGCCCGGGCCCTGGCCGCCGATCTGGCCCTGGTGCCCCTGGCCCTGCTCTCCGCCGGCGACGCGCTGCTCTGCCCCCGGGCGCCGCCCCCAGCCCTGCTCGCCCGCGCGGCCGAGGCGGGCCTCGCCTTGCCCGAGCTGGTCGTCGATCCCGCGGCGCTGGCCGGCCGCGCCCTGGGCCCCGGCCGGCCCTGGGGGTGGCCGGGCGCGCCGGCCTTGCCCGACCTGCGCCCGCCCCCGCCGGCGCCCGACCCGGGGCTGTGGGGCAAGGCCTGGGCCGCCGCGCGGGTGCCGGCCGCCCGGGCGGCCTGCGGCCTGCCGGCGGCCCCCTGGCCCGCGGTGGTCACCGACCTTGCCGAACTGGACGGTGTTTTGGCCGCGCTGCTCGCCGCGCACCCCATCGCCGTGATCAAGGCCCCCTTCGGCGCCAGCGGCCGCGGGGCCCAGCGGGTGCTGGGCGGGCTCACCGACCCACAGCGGCGGTGGGCGGCCGGCGCGCTGGCCGCCCAGGGCGCCCTGGTGGTCATGCCCTGGCTGGCCCGGGCGCTGGATCTGAGCCAGCACGCCGATCTTCTGCCCGATGGCCAGCTCGTGCTCAAGGGTTAGGTGCGCTTCCACAACGACGCCCAGGGGCGCTTTTGCGCGGTCTCGACCCACGCGCCCCAGCTCGACCTGCCCCCGGCCCTCGCCCGGGCGCTGACCGCCGACGGCGCCCGCCCGGGCCTGCTCAACGAGGTCGGTCAAGCGGTCTTTGACGTGCTGCGCGCCGATCTGGTGGCCGCGGGCTACCACGGCCCCCTCGGCCTCGACCAGCTCTGGTCGGCCCCCGACCAAGCGCCGGCGGTCGACGCGGTCGCCGACCCGGCGGTGGGCCCCTTCGCCCTGCTGCCCCTGGTCGAGCTCAACCCGCGCTTCACCTTCGGCCGGGTGGGCCTGGCCCTGCGCGCGCGCCAAGCGCCGCGGTCCCGCGGGCGGCTGCACCTCGCCCCGGCCGCCGCCCTGCGGGGGCTCTCGCTCGACCGCCTGCCCCCGCTGCGCCGCGACGGCGAGGGCCGCCTGCTCGAGGGCCTCGTGCCGCTCAGCGACCCGGCGACCGCGACCCAAGCGGTGGCCCTGTGGCTGGTCGCCCCCGACGCCCCGGCCCTCGCCGCCGCCGAGGCCGCCCTGGGCCTGCGCCCGCCCTTGCTCTGACCCCCCCGCCGCCCCTTGGTCCCGCGAGCAGTAGCCGAGGCCTTCGCGGCGACCCGTTCGTCGCCCACCGCAGCCCCAAAAACGCGCCGCCCCCCTTCGTCCCGCGAGCAGAAGCCGAGGC
>JBJONS010000280.1:0-3285 GCA_046051725.1 Pseudomonadota bacterium
TCATCTTCGTCGGGGGTCAGCGCGCCGAGCAGCAGGCGCTCGAGGCCAAAACGCCAGGTGTTGGCCAGCTCGGCCGGCTGCTCGGGGAAGGCGGCGCGGTGCAGGTCATCGACCGCGCAGCGCACCCCCGCCTCTTGCACCAGCGCGGCGCAGCGGCGGACGTCTTCGGCGCTGAGGCCAAAACGCCGCTGGATCGGCTCGAGCTCGAGCAGGTCGAGCACCGCCGACGCCGGGGCGCGGCCCTGGGCGAGCTCGACGGTGCGCAGCAGCACGTCGGCCACCGGGTTGAGCCGCCGCTCGCTGAGGTCGGCGATCTTGAAGGGCAGCGGCGGGGGCCCGCCGCGCTCGCCGCGCCCGCCGAAGACCGCCTGGACCAAGGGGGCCGCCGCCTCGATGTCGGGGCAGAGCACCACCACGTCGCGGGGCTCAAGCGAGGGGTCGTCGGAGAGCGCGTGCAGCAGGGCGTCGTAGAGCACCTCGACCTGGCGCAGCAGGCCGTGGCAGGCGTGGACCTGCACCGAGAGGTCGGTCGCCGCGGTCGGCGGGCGGCCGGCGCGCTGGGCGCCTGGGTGCTCGGCGGTGAGCAGGTCGCGCTGCAGCTGCTCGAGCAGGGTCGGCGCCGCGCCGTGCCCCGGCACGCCGAAAAAGGCGTCGCCGGTGTCGATCACCTCGACCGGGTCGAGGCCATCGGGCAAGGCCTCGTCTTGGGCCGCGTCGAGATCGGCGAGCAGCAGCTGCAGGTCGCGGGGCACCCGCCCCAGCGTGCGCAGCAAGGGGTGCAGGCCGTCGGCCCCCTCATCGAGCCCGAGCGCCTCGAGCAGGGCGTCTTCGCCCTCGAGCGCGCGCAGGCCGACCCGCCCGCGGGCCCGCGTGGCCAGATCGGCCCACCACGCGCTCGACGGGGCCAGCAAGTAGAGGTGGATGGGCAGGCTGCGGGCCATGGCCAACAGCTGGGCGATCCACGCTGGGGGCAGCACCGAGAGCCCAAAAAGGTGCAGCCGGCGGTGGTGGGGCACCGCGTCCCCGCGCTGCCAGCGGGGCAGGGCCCGCTCGAGGCGGGCGGCGATGTGCTCGCTGCCGACCCGGCGCACCACCTCGCGCCAGAGCAGCGGCTGCCAGGGGATCGCCGCGGCGGACGCGCCCTCGCCGCGGCTCCACGCCTGGGCGAGCTCGGGGCGGTAGGCGACGATCCGGTCGAAGACCCGCGCCAGCTCGGCGCAGAGGGCCCAGGCCCGCCGGTCGATCGCCGGCGCGGTGGTGTCGAGCAGGGCGCTCGGGCCCAGCGCGCCGCGCAGCGGGGCGGCGAGCGCGGGCGGGAGGGTGGCCAGCAGCGCGGGCAGGGCCTCGGCCAGGGTCCAGGCGAGGGCGTCGGGCTGCCAGGCGGCGCCGGCGGGCGGGGCGCCCGGGGGCTGGGCCCGCTGCAGCTCGTCGTCGAGCACCCGCGCCGGGAACAAGAACTGCACGTTCGCGCAGACCCCGAGGTCTTCGGCGAGGTGGTGGGACAGCCACCGCTCCATCCCCTTGTTGCCGATGAGGACGACCTCAGGCGCGATGGGATCGGGGTTGGGCGCGGTCTTGAGCGTCGCGCCCAGCACGGCCGCGAGGTGCTCGGCCCGGTTCGACCGGGTGATCGTCAGGCCGGGGGCGCCGAGCGGCGCAGGGGAGGCGGCAAGCGGGGGCATCGGGGCTCCAGAGACGCCACCCTATGCCTTGGCAGCGAACCGCTGGCGAGGACAGATTATGTCCGCCCTACCGTTTTCTGCACCCAGGCTTAGCCAAAGCCGCCGCGGGAGAAGGTCCAGGCCACCGCGCCCAGCCCGATCACGGTCAGGCCGACCGCGCTGAGCATCGAAGACATCCTCCAGCCCATCATTTTGAGCGCGACCTTGCCCTCGGTCGGGAACCAATCGGGCTGCCCGAAGGCCAGCGACCACTGCAGGCGCCGCCGGGCGCCGATGCCCTCGAGCGCGCCCATCTTCGGCTCTTCGGGACGCCAGAAGAAGCCGATCGGGCGGCCGATGGCATCCCACCGGGGGCGGTCTTCGGTCCACAGGGCCTCGACCAGCTCGTCCCACAGGCGCATCGCGCGCAGCTGCAGGGCGAGGGCGGGCACGGAGCAGAGGGCGAGCAGCAGCACGGGATCCATGCGCGCCCACCTGCCCCCGCGCAGGTCCGCGCGCAAGGGGCGCTTGACCCCGCGTCCGTCGCGCGCAGCTTGCCGCCGAGGGCGGGGGCAGGTGTCGCCCCCACCATCGGCCGAGACACGGGCGGCGGGCACCGCCCAGGGGGGAGGTGAAGCGTGAGCGAGGCCCACACCAACCATGAGCCGAGGGGGGCCGTGCGGTGCCCGGCCTGCGGCGGGGTCAACCGGGTCCGGCTGGGCAAGGGCGGCGGCGCCTGCGGGCGCTGCAAGGCGCCCCTGCGCGGCGCGGCCGCCGAGGTGAACGACGACCAGCTCGACCAGCTCGTGGCGAGCAGCCCGGTGCCGGTGCTGGTCGACTTCTGGGCGCCCTGGTGCGGGCCCTGCCGGGCGGTCGCCCCCCACCTCGAGGCCCTCGCCGCCGCCGAAGAGGGCCGCCTGATCGTCGTGAAGCTCAACACCGACCAGCACCAGCGCACGGCGGGCCGCCTGCAGGTCCGCAGCATCCCGACGCTGGCGGTCTGGGCCGGCGGGGCGCTGCAGGTGGCCGAGCCAGGCGCGCGCACCGGGCCGGCGCTGCGGGCCTTCGTCGCGCCCTACCTGGGGTCCGGGGCCTGAGCCGGCGATCCAGCGGTCCGACCCCGCCCCGCCGCAAGGCTGACCTGATCTTGTCACCGTCCAGATCGGCGCTGTCACCGCCACTTTTTAGCGATTGTGGGCTTGACGTGCCCACCCCGCTGGGGGAGGCTCTCCCCGTGCACCGGCGCACAGACCGCGCCGATGTCCTCTCCCCCCAGCGCAGCGCCACGGTCAAGGCTCCGCCCCGCGGACCGCGCCCGGCGCGACGCTGCACAACCTGACCTCGACGCGCCATGTGCGGGCGTCAGCTGCTCCAGCTTCGGCCGGGCCGGCCGATGTCCGCCCTGTCCTCAGCCCGGAGCCTGCATGATCCGCCGCCACGCCCGCACCCGCCCCCAGCTCCAGAGCCGCAGCCGCGCCCGCGCCCGAGACCGCATCCGCGCCGCGCTGTCGGAGAACGAGCTGCCTGAGGGCGAAGAGCTGCGGGTGAGCGCGGACGCCCCCCTCGGCTGGGGCAGCGCCCCACCGAGCGCGCCCTCGGGGCGCTGACGCCCGCGCACCGCCGC
>JBJONS010000281.1:0-6351 GCA_046051725.1 Pseudomonadota bacterium
GCCGTGCGCGCCCCCAGCCCATCGAGGCCCCGCCGCCGCTCGGGGTCGACCAGGGGGGCCACGGTCTGGGCGGTGCGCAGGCGCTCGACCCGGTCGGTCGCCGCCCGCGCCGCCTGCGCCGCGTCGCGCACGCCCGGGCCCAGCGCCCGCGAGCGGGCCCAGAGATCGGCCAGGGCCGGGGTGGCGCAGGGGTCTTGGCCCACGGCCAGCCCCTCGCCGAGCTGGTTGTGGATGCGGGCCAGGGCGGTGATCATCGCCTCGGCCCGCCCGAGCCGCTCTTCGGCCGTCGCCGCGGCGTCGTCGAGGTCGACGATGTCGGGCGCCAGCGCCGCGCGCATCGGGTCGCGGCCCCCCGCCGCCGCCCAGGCGAGGCCGCCGAGGCCAAAAGCCGCCAGGGCACCCAAGGCGAGGCGCTCAGACCGAGGCATGGGCGCCCCCCGCCGGCCGGTGGGCCGCGATGCGCGCCGCCACCCGCACCAGCTGGTGCGCGGTCGCCGGCGCCGCCGCCAGGGCCTCGGGCTCGCCGGCCAAGCAGCGCAGCAGGGGCGCGTGGCGGGGCGCGCCCACCGCCGCCGCGGCCGCCGCCGCGAAGTGCGCCGCCGCCGCCGGGGCCGCCCCCGCCGCCGCGCACAGGGCCCCGGCCACGCTCTCGGCCATCACGTCGAGGTCTCCGTCGCGGCCGCGCTCGGCGAGCACGCCGTGCACCAGGCCGAGGCCAGCGTCCAGCGCGCCCTCTTCGAGGTCGATGAGCGCCTCGAGCACCAGCGCCTGGCTGGCCCCGAGGCGGTCGCGGCCCGCGAAGGCGTCTTGCGCCTCGTGCAGCAGGGCGCGGCCCTCGACCAGGTCGCCTTGCTGCATCGCCGCCACCCCCAGAGAGCCCAACGCGAAGGCCTGCATGCGCCGGTCGCCGCTGGCCCGCTCAAAGCGCAGCGCGGCGAGCAGGTGCTGGCGGGCGTCGTCGACCTGACCCGCCGAGAGCAGCCGCTGGGCGAGGCCGGCCTCGGCGACCATCTGCTGGGCCTCGTAGCCGAGCTCGATGCACAGCGCGCGGGCCCGGGCGTAGCGGGCGCGCGCGAGCTCTTCTTGGCCGCGCCGGCCGGCGTTGGCGGCGAGGCTGTTGATCACAAAAGCCAGCTCGCGGCCGGCCGCGACCCCGCTCAGCGCCTGCTCGGCGATGCTCAGGTGCAGCTCGGCGCCGTCAAAGTCGGACCGGTACGAGCAGAGCAGCCCGAAGGTGCCCCGCACCCGCGCGGTGGCGGTGGGCCCGCGGGCGACGCCCAGCGCGCGCTGCAGCAGGGCCTCGGCGGCGCCGGCCTCGCCGACCACCCGGTGCGCGTCGGCGGCGCTGGCCAGCACCATCGCGAGCAGATCAGCGGCCTCGTCGTCACCCGCGGCGAGCGGCTCGATCAGGCCGACCGCCTGCTCGAGGACCCCGCGGGCCTCGGCGGCGGCGCCGACCGTGCGCAGGCGGCGGGCGCAGACCAGGGCGAGCCGGGCCCACTGCAGCGGCGGGACGCGGCCGCGCCAGGCCTCGAGCGCGGCGCGCAGCCGCTCGGGGGGCTCGCCCTCGCCGCCGGCCAGCTCGGTCACCCAGGCGCGCAGCAGGGTCAGGCGCAGCGAGAGCGACGGGTCATGCGGCTCCATCGCGCGGCCGGCCACCCGCAGGTTGGCCCGCTCGCGCAGCAGGCGGTCGATCGCCGCCCGGGGCGCGGCGCCCTCGGCCTCGGCCCGCCAGCCCTCGGCGGCGGCGCTGAGCCACTGGGCCAGGGCAGCGTGGGCGGCGGCGAGATCGGCCGCGGACGCGCGCTGCTGGGCGGCGGCCTGGACCGCGGCGAGCAGCCGGTAGCGGGGCGGGCGCTCGGGCCCGCGGCTGATCAGCGAGGCCCGCTGCAGCTTGTCGAGGCCGGTGAGCAGGTCCGAGGGCGCGACGCCCAGCGCCTCGGCCACCGCCGCGAGGCCGTCGATCGGCGCGCCACCCTCAAAAACGCTGAGCGCGAGCATCAAGGCGCGCTGCTCGGGGCTGAGGCGGTCGAGCGCCAAGCGCAGGGCGGCGCGCAGGCTGCGGCGCCCCTCGGTCAGGGCGGGGGCGGCGGGCAGCGAGATGCCGCCGGCCTCGAGCCGCTCGATGATCTGGCGCGGGTGGTGCGACCGCAGCTGGGCGGCGGCCAGCTCAAGCGCCAGGGGGACGCCCTCGAGCAGCGCGACCAGGGCGTCGGTGCCGCCGTCGCCGCCGGGGCCCAGGTCGGCCCCGACCTCAAAAGCGCGGGCCGACAACAGGACGCGGGCGGCGGTCTCGGCCAGGGGCAGCAGCTCGCGCTCGACCCAGGCGCCAGCCAAGGCGTGCTGACTGGTGACCAAGACCCCGTGCTTGACGCCGCTGGCGCTGATCTCGACGAGCAGGCGGTCGATGGCCTCGGTCACGCCCTCGGCGTTGTCGAGCAGCAGCAGGGTGGGGCCGCGCCAGCTCAGCGCCTCGACGCAGCGGCGGCGGGCGGCCTCGGGCGGGGCGCCGGCCGGCAGGGGCACCGAGAGCGTCCAGGCCACCGCGCCCAGCGCCTCGGCCTCGGTCTCGGCGTCGCTCAGGTCGCAGAACCAGACCCCGCCGAGCGGGGCGAAGGGCCCGTCGACCACCGCCTGGGCGTACTGGCGGGCCAGCCGGGTCTTGCCGATGCCCGGAGAGCCCCGCAGCACGACGATCCGGTCGCGGGACATCGCCTCGCCGAGCCAGCGCAGCTCGTGGTCGCGGCCGATAAAACGCCCGACCAGGGGCGGCAGGTTGTGGGCGCGGCGGGGCGGCGCGGCGGGCGGGGCGCAGAGGCGGTAGCCGGCGCCGGGCACCGTGAGCACGATCTCGGGATCGGCCGGATCCCGCTCGATCTTGCGGCGAAGGCGGCAGACAGCGACGTCGACCGCCCGGCTGACCACCCGGTCGCTGTCGACCCCCCAGACCGCCTCGAGCAGCACGTAGCGGTCGACGACCTGGTCGATGCAGCCCGAGAGGTGCCGCAGCAGGCTCGCCTCGATGGGCGAGAGCCGGTGCTCTTCACCCCCGCGGCGCACGAGCTGGGCGTCGAGGTCGAGCTCGCAGTGGGGGTAGCTGAGGCGCAAGCAGGCACCGGGGAGGAGGGCGCGCGGGGCGGGCGGCGGGCGCGGAGAGCACCCTGGACCCAGCATGGCCCAGCCTGCGGCAGGTGTGCACGCAGGCCGGGCCGCGGGCCCAGCGGCAGCTCAGCTGTGGGTCAGCTTGCGGTACTTGATGCGGTGCGGCTGGTCGGCGTCGACGCCCAGGCGGCGCTTCTTGTCTTTCTCGTACTCTTGGTAGTTGCCCTCGAACCACACGACCTCAGAGTTGCCCTCAAAGGCCAGGATGTGGGTGGCGAGCCGGTCGAGGAACCAGCGGTCGTGGCTGGTGATGACCGCGCAGCCGGCGAACTCTTCGAGCGCCTCTTCGAGGTTGCGCAGCGTCTCGACGTCGAGGTCGTTGGTGGGCTCGTCGAGCAGCAGCACGTTGCCGCCCTTCTTGAGCAGCTTGGCGAGGTGGACGCGGTTGCGCTCGCCGCCCGAGAGGGTGCCGACCTTCTGCTGCTGGTCTTGGCCGGTGAAGTTGAACAGGCCGACGTAGGCGCGGCTGTTCACGGCCTGGCCGCCGACGATCAGCTCGTCGTGCCCGCCCGAGATCTCTTGCCAGACGCTCTTGTTGGGGTCGAGCGTGTCGCGGCTCTGGTCGACGTAGGCCAAGTCAACGGTCTCGCCCAAGGTCATGCTGCCCGCGTCGGTGGCTTCCTGGCCGACGATCAGCCGGAAGAGCGTGGTCTTGCCCGCGCCGTTGGGGCCGATGACGCCGACGATGCCGCCCGGGGGCAGCTCGAAGCTGAGGTTGTCGAACAGCAGCTTGTCTTGGTAGGCCTTGCGGATGCCGTTGGCGACCAGGACCTTGCCGCCGAGGCGGCGCGACAGCGGGATGCTGATCTTGGCGCCGGTCGTCTTCCGCTTCTCGCCCTGATCGGCGACGAGCTGCTCGTAAGCGGCGACGCGGGCCTTGGACTTGCTCTGGCGGGCCTTGGGCGACTGGCGCACCCACTCGAGCTCGCGCTCAATGGCCTTCTGGCGCTTGGTCTCGGACTTGCTCTCTTTGCGCAGGCGCTCGTCTTTGTCCTCGAGCCAGCTCGTGTAGTTGCCCTGCAGCGGGTAGGCCTTGCCGTGGTCGAGCTCCAAGATCCACTGGGCGACGTTGTCGAGGAAGTAGCGGTCGTGGGTGACCGAGATGACGCAGCCGGCGTACTCGGCGAGGTGGCGCTCGAGCCAAGCCACGCTCTCGGCGTCGAGGTGGTTGGTGGGCTCGTCGAGCAGCAGCAGGTCGGGCTTCTGCAGCAGCAAGCGGCAGAGCGCGACGCGGCGCTTCTCGCCGCCGGACAGGTTGGTGACGGCCCAGTCGCCCGGAGGAGTCCGCAGGGCGTCCATCGCGATCTCGATGGTGCGGTCGAGCTCCCAGCCGTTGACCGCGTCGATCGCGTCTTGCAGGCGGCCCTGCTCTTCGCCGAGCTTGTCGTAGTCGGCGTCTTCGTCGCCAAAGGCCTCGCTGACCGCCTCGAAGCGCTTGAGCAGGTCGCGGATGTGGCTGAGCCCCAGCTCGATGTTCTCGCGCACGCTGAGCTTCGGGTCGAGCTCGGGCTCTTGGGGCAGGTAGCCGACGCTGGCGCCGGGGCGCAGGATGGTCTGGCCGCCGTAGTCTTGGTCGACGCCGGCCATGATCCGCAGCAGGGTCGACTTGCCCGAGCCGTTGTGACCGATGATGCCGATCTTTGCGTCGGGGAAGAAGCTGAGCCAGGTCGGCTGCAGGATGGTGCGGCCGGTGTTGAGCCGCTTCTCGGTGCCGATCATCTGGAAGATAAATTCGCTGCTCACGGGGACCTCAGGGAAGGGGGCGCGAACGGGGGAGGGAGACGAGCCGGAGGAGGGGGCGCGCGGGGCGGTCGCGCGGCGCGCCGGCCTATCCCGAGGGCGGGCCGCCGCGGGGCCCCAGGCGCGCCCGAGACCGCGAGCACAGCGCGCCCGACGTCAACCCGGTCAAGCGGGGGGAGGGCGTTGCCCACGCCCGCCGCGCCTGTGGCAGACTCCGGCCGCGCCGGAAGAGCCCGGCAGGGAGGGGTCATGGAGCAGGGCGACGGGCAGAGCGGCGGAGAGGCGGGCGAGGCGAGCGGCGCAGCGGCGGGCGGCGCAGCGGCCAGCGGACCGGCGCCGGGGCGCGCAAGCCGGCGGATCGAGCACGTGATCGACGATCTCAGCGCGATCATCGAGCGCGAGCGGCGCCGGGGCAGCCGCCGGGCCTACTTCCCGGCGCTGTACCGGGCGACGACCGCCGAGGTGCTGCGGGCGGTCGAGGACGGCGAGTTCGAAGACGCCGAGCGGATGGTGCGCATGGACGTCATCTTCGCCGGGCTCTACCTGCGGGCCGACCGCGAGCACGAGGCGGGCCGCCCCTGCAGCGGGCCCTGGCGCCTCGCCTTCGACGCGGCCAGCGACGACGGGCTGCTCGTGCTGCAGCACCTTCTGCTCGGCATGAACGCCCACATCAACCTCGACCTGCCGATCGCCGCGGTGGCGGCGGGCGGCGACCAGCTCGCCTCGCTCCGCCGCGACTATGACCACCTCAACGTCATCCTCACCCGGATGATCGACCGCATGCAGGCGGCGGTCAACGCCGTCTCGCCCGAGATGGCCTGGCTCGACCGCCTGGGCGGCGGCCTCGACGAGCTGCTGGGCAGCGTGGGCATCAAGACCTTCCGCGACGAGGCCTGGGAGCGGGCCGAGGCCCTGCTGGCGGCCGACGACCCCGGCGCCGCGCGCGCCGCCCTCGACGAGCGGGCGACCCGCTTCGGGCAGCGGGTGCTCGACACCGAGTCCTGGCTCGGCTGGGTGCGCGAGGACGAGCCCGACCACGACCCGGCGGGGGTCGAGCGGGTGGTGGTGGCGCTCGAGTCGGCCATCCCGGTCGACGGATCGGGGCCAGCGCGCGGTTGACGGCGACGGCCGGGCGCGGGTAGGAGCGCCCCGCTGCTCCCGTAGCTCAGCTGGATAGAGCAACGGCCTTCTAAGCCGTGGGTCCCTGGTTCAAGTCCAGGCGGGGGCGCTCGCCCCCAAGCCCATCACATCAACGACCTCGTCGTTTTCATCGCCCCGGCGGGCCGGTCCGGGCGCGCCCCTGCGCTGCGCTCCGGGTCGCCCGCCCCCCTGGGGTGCGCGGGCCGCTCCGGCGCGGCCACGGTCCGCGCCGGGCCCGCTTCGCCGGCTGCGCCGGCCGGCTGCGCCGCCCTGGGGTCGGGCTCGCGCGGGGGCCGCCGTCGAATGTGC
>JBJONS010000282.1:0-3157 GCA_046051725.1 Pseudomonadota bacterium
CGCCCGGCCTCGGGGCCGCCGGTGGTGGTGCTCACCGTCGACACCCTGCGCGGCGACTACGCCGGCAAGATGAGCTCGTTCGAGTGGATGTCGTCGCGCGGCGTGGCCTGGACCCACGCCATGTCCACCGCGTCCTGGACCGTCCCGGCCGTCGCCAGCATCTGGACCGGGCTCATGCCGGCCGAGCACGGCGCGGGCAAGCGGCCCAACGGCGGCTTCTCGCCCATCGGCCGCAAGAACAAGACCATCGCCCAAGAGCTGCAGGGCCGCGGCTACCGCACCGCCGCCTTCGTGGTCAACCCCTTCGTCGCGAGCTCTCTCGGCTTCCGCCGGGGTTTTGACCGCTGGCTCAACCCCGATGAGCAGGTGCACCAGCCCTTCGCCTTGCTCGGCGACGTCCGCAGCCGCCCCGGCCGCGACGGCGCCCAGGTCATCGATCACGCGGTGCGCTGGCTCGAGGACGCGCCCCCACGCGGCTGGATGCTGTGGGTGCACCTCTTCGACACCCACCTGCCCTACACCCACCTGCCCGAGGGGCACCCCGCCGCCGAGGTGCTGCTGCCCGGCCCGGTCCGGTCGGGGGCCATGCCCGCCACCCCGGCGCTGCGCAAGGCGATCCGCGAGGGCTACAGCATCGAGGTCAACGCGGTGGACGTGCAGATCCACCGGCTGCTCGACGCGCTGGACGCCCGCGGGTTCTTCGAGGATGGCACCCTGGTGTTCACCTCGGACCACGGCGAAGAGTTCTGGGAGCACCGCGGCTACGAGCACGGGCACTCGCACCACCGCGAGGTCACCGAGATCCCCCTGGTGATCATCTCGCCGGGGGTCGCCCCTGCCCGCGGCGAGGGCGTCGCGTCGCTCATCGACATCGCCCCGACCCTGCGGGCGGTGACCGGCTCGCAGCCGGGCCCGGGCGAGGGGCGCGACCTGCGGCAGCCCATCGAGCGCGAGCGGGTCGCCAAGGCGGCGGGGAACCTGTACGGGCCGCCCCAGACCAGCGCGCGCACCCACCAGCACAAGTGCATCGAGACCCGCGCGCCCGAGGCGACGCGCACCGTCGCCTACCACCTCTGGATCGACGCCAACGAGCACCGCAAGCTGCCCGCCGACCAAGCGCCCGAGGTCTGCGCCGTCGCGACCCTGCTGCGCGACGTGGGCGAGAGCGGCGAGGCCAAGGCCGACGTGTCGACCGAGCTGCTGTGCGCGCTCGGCTACGTCGAGTGTGGTCCCACGGCCGCGCCTCCCGCCGCGCCGCCCCCCGGGCCCGCCGCGCCGGAACCGCCCCCAGAGGCTCAGGGCGATGGTGGGTGATAGCCTGCCCGACGCCGCGGGGGTCTGCGGCCGGGCACGCCCAGCCGCCCCGCCACTCCGCCGCACCACCGAGGCCCGCGCATGCGCCAGTCGGGACAGAGCACCCTCCTGTTCATCAGCCTCGGGCTGCTGACCACGCTCAACGTCTTCAACTCCTGCCAGATCGACCACCTCGAGCGCCTGGCCATCGAGGACAGCGCCCGCCTCACCGCGATGGAGGCGCAGCTGCGGGCCGGCGTGCCGATGTCGGGCGCAGCGGCCGGCGCCCCCGCTGCGGCCGGCGCCGCCGCTGCGGTCAGCGCCCAAGAGGCCGAGGCCCTCGCCGATCCGAAGAACCTGCTCAAGGCCCGCACCCGGGCGTGGGTGACGGCGCCGGCGGTGGCCCCGGGCGGCACCCTGCGGATGCAGATCGGCTCCGATCCCCAGGGGCTCAACCCCTTGATCGCGAAGGGCTCCGACGTCAACGAGTACTCCCGCTTCTTTGGCTCGACCCTGGCCATGCGGGACATCGGCGCGCCGGACCGCTGGGTGCCGGACCTCGCCGTGAAGGTCACGAGCGACGATGATCTGCGCTACCGGGTCGAGCTGCGGACCGGCGTGCACTGGCACCTGCCGGCGGTCGACTGGTCCAGCGGCCGCTACGCCTGGGCCAAGGGCCCGGGCCCCGATGGGCGCCAGCCCTTTACCGCCCACGACGTCGTGTTCACGATCGACGCGATCAAGAACACCCAGACCGCCGGCCGGGTCAGCGACCTGCGCACCTACTTTGAGCCCATCGTCGCCTACCGCGCCGTCGACGACCACACGTTCGAGGTCGAGTTCAAAGAGAAGGCCTACACCAACCGCAGCGCCCTGTACGAGCTGCCGATCATCCCGCGCTTCTTGTTCAGCGTCGACGAAGACGGAAAGGCCTTTGACGCCGCGACCTGGGGCCTCAAGCTCAACGAGCACTGGTACAACCAGAAGGCCATCGGCACCGGCCCGCTGCAATTCGTGGCGTGGGAGCCCGGGGTCAAGCTCGAGTTCGCAAAAGACCCCCACTACTACGGCGAGCCGGTCGCCTTCGACCGCCTGCTGATGAGCGTGGTGAAGGACCAGAACGCCTGGCCCCGCAAGCTCAAGGCCGGCGAGCTGGACTTCATCTACCTGCAGCCCGAGCAGTACAAGACCGAGATCCTCGACGACAAGGACGGCGTGCTGCTCGACAACCCGCGCATCAAGCGGGCCGACTTCTCGATGTTCAACTACTTCTACGTCGGCTGGAACGCCGACCGCCCGAAGTTCGCCGACAAGCGGGTCCGCAAGGCGATGACCTTGTCCTTCAACCGCGCGGGCGTGCTCGAGAAGGTGCTCTACAACCAAGGCGCGCTCACCAGCGGGCCCTTCCCCCAGCAGACGCCCTGCTACGACAAGAGCGTGCAGCCGCTCCCCTTCGACCTCGAGGCGGCAAAGGCCCTGCTCGAAGAGGCCGGCTGGACCGACTCCGACGGCGACGGCGTGCGCGACAAGGTGATCGACGGCCAGCGCGTGCCCTTCACGTTCAGCCTCATCACCTTCGGCGGCAGCAGCGAGTACGAGACGCTCGCCTCGATCTGGCGCGAAGACCTGCTGCAGATCGGCGTGCAGATGCAGCCGGTGCCGCTCGAGTGGTCGGCCATGCTCAAGAAGATGGATGAGCGCGACTTTGACGCGTTCACGGGCGCCTGGGTCACCAGCTGGGAGTCCGACCTGATGCAGCTGTGGCACAGCGCCGAGGCCGACAAGCCCAAGAGCGGCAACCGCATCGGCTTCCGCAACGCCGAGGCGGATCGCATCGCCGAGGCCCTGCGGCTCGAGTTTGACG
>JBJONS010000283.1:0-3118 GCA_046051725.1 Pseudomonadota bacterium
GGCGGCGCGCACGCCGCGCCAGTGGTCAAAGGCCGTGGCGTTGTCGGGCAGGGCGGCGAGGGTCGCGGGGCTCTCGGCCCAGGGCACGCCCAGACCTTCGCGCAGCACGAGGTGATAGACGCAGATCTGATCGACCCCCAGCGCCACCGCCCGGGCCACGTCGGCGCGCATCGCCGCGGGGGTCTGTTCGGGCAGGTTGATCAAGAGGTCGACCGAGGTGGCGGCGCCCGCCGCCTGGGCCAGCGCGACGGCGTGCTGCACTTGGGCCGGGCTGCCGATGTGCTGGCGGCCCATGCGGGCCAACGCCGCCTCGTCAAAGGTCTGCACCCCCATGCTGATGCGGGGCTGGGCGCCGGGGATGCTGGCCAGCAGCTCGAGCTGCTCGGCGGAGAAGAAGCGCGGGGCGCCCTCGAGGGTGAGCTCGGCGCCGTGCAGGTTGTTGGCGGCCAGCGCGCCCAAGATCATCGCCAGGGCCGGCGTCGAGCAGAGGTTGGCCGTGCCCCCGCCGAGGTAGACCGCGGGGATTACGCGGTGGCGCCACAGGTGCTGGCGGCTGGCGAACTCGGCGGCGATCTGGGCGGCCAGCGGCAGCATCTGGCCCTTGTCGGGCGCCTCGTGGGGGAAGGTGCAGAAGCCACAGCCCCGCACCGCAGGCGCGCAGAAGGTGTGGGGCAGCACGCCCACGATCACCGGCCGGCGCGGCTCGGTGCGCTGCGGCCAGACCGTGCCCCGCCGGGCCTCGCCCATCACCGGGGTCATCGGGAAGCCGGCCAGCAGCCGGTGACGCTGCACGCCCCCGAGCCGGCGCTCAAGCTCGGCCCGCAGCGCCGCGGGGTCTGCCGCTGGATACCCTTTGGGGGACCTCGCCCCGCCGTCAAACCAGCCCATGCGGCAGCCCCCCTCTCTCGTGCGTGTGTCGGGCGCGGCGGCGTGGGCGCGCGCCCGGCCCCTCAGCGCGCCGTCGGCTGGGCGCACCAGCCGGGGAAGCCCGCGGGCAGCCCGGCGGCGTAGGGCTCAGGAGAGACCCCCCGGGGGTGGTCCATCAAGAATTGGTAGGCATAGCCGATGCCGCCCGGCGGCAGGGTGTGGCCCCGGTCGTGCTCGCAGGCCACCACGAAGTGACCATCGGCCCGCAAGCGGTCGAGCATGTCGCGGGTGGTGTCGTCAAAAGAGAGGGTGCTGTAGGTGTCGCGGGGCCCGCCCCAGGTCAGCAGCACGGGGATGGGTGAGGCGGGGGTCTCATAGCCGCCCGGGAAGGTGCCGCCCGACAGCGGCGCGGTGGCCGACAGCCACTCGGCCCGGTGCAGGGTGAGGTAGCTGGTCCACAGACCCCCCGCCGACATGCCCGTCGCGCTGATGCGGTCGAGATCGACGTCGTACTGCTGCCACAGGCAGCTGAGCAGGTCGTCGAAGAGCAGCAGGTCGGGGTTGCCCTCAGGCTGCGCGGTGAACCGCCACTCGTACTGGTGGCCGCTCGAGTCGGGCACCACGAAGATGACCTTGTCGTCGCCGCGCACGGCCTCGAGCTGCATCGCCCGCGCCGCCTGGGCCGCGCTGCCGCCGAGCCAGTGCCACACAAAGACCACCGCCGCCCCTTGCGGATCGGCGGGCAGGTCGAGGGTCACGTCGTAGGTCGCCTCGCCGGTGGGGAAGCGGTTGCTGCCCTCGACCAGCGCCGGGCAGGCGCCTTGGGAGTAGGCCGGGCCCTGGCGGGCCGGGGCCGCGCTGTCGCCGGCGGAGTCGACCGCCGCGGCCCCGCCGGTCTCTGCGGCCGGGGCGCCGCCCTTGCTGCGGGGCGCGCAGGCGACGGAGAGGCTCAGCACCAGAACGACGGGAGGGAGGGCGGTCTGGGGCTTCATGGGGAGGCTCGGGGCTGGGGCGGAGGCGGAGGGGCCCGCGCGACGCGGCGCCCCGGCGCGCTAACCCTGCGCCGCGGTCGTGTCGGCGGAGGGCGCCGGCCCGCCGGCCGGGGCCGCGGCGGGCAGGCCCGGCGCGGGGGCGTGGGTCGCCGTCCAGGTGTCGCCGCTGCGGTCGAGCCCCACCGGGACGAGCAGCCGCAGCTTCGCCTCTTGGCCCGTCACCACCGGCAGCCCGTAGGCCGCCGCGGCGTGCCCGGCCGGCTTGCCCGCCGCCGCGCGCTCGCCCATGCGCCGCGCGTGGGCGACCAGGCGCGCCGCCGCCCGCCCGGGGCCCTCGGCCAGCGCCCGGTCGAGCGCCGCGGCCACCAGCGGGGCCAGGCCCGGCAGCCGCTCGACGCCGACGCTGCTGCGCCCCGCGGCCAGCGCCGCCGCCATCGTCGTGCCGGTGCCCACGAAGGGGTCGAGCACCAGATCGCCCTGCAGCGCGTACATGTGGATGAGGCGCCAGGGCAGCTCGAAGGGGAAGGCCCCGCTGCGGGCCCGGGGGTCTTCGGGGCGCAGCCGCTGGCCAGCGCCGGAGAGCTCGGTCCAGAGGTCCGAGAACCAGAGGTTGCGCTCTTCCCAGAAGTAGGCCGAGGCGGCGCGGCGCGCCCGGTCGGCGGCCGAGAAGCGGCGCTTGCCCCCCTTGCGGAAGATGAGGATGTACTCGTGCTCGTAGGTGACATAGGCGCCGGCCGGCAACATCCCCGAGCCCATGAACTTGTTGGGCGCGTTGGTCGGCTTGCGCCAGAGCACGTCAGGCAGCGGGGTCAGGCCCAGCGCCATCAGCGCGCCGCTGACCCGCACGTGGTTGGGGTAGAGGCAGAACTCGCCGCCGAGGCTGCGGGTCGCGTCGCCGATGTTGACGCAGAGCAGGCCCCCTTCGCACAGCGCCCGCGCGCAGGCGGCCCAGGCCGCGTCGAGGGCCGCGTGCATGGCCGCGAAGGCCGCCATGCCCTGGCCGGCCGCCAGCAGGCCCGGCACCGCGGGGTCGAGGTCGGCGAACACGCCATCCCACATCTCGACCATGGGGTAGGGCGGAGAGGTGACCACGAGCTGCACCGACCCGTCGGCCACCCCCGAGAGAGCGCGCGCGTCGCCGATGATCAGGCGGTGGGTGGTCTGCACGGGGGGCCTCGGGCGGGGGGCTGCGGGAGGGGGACGGGGGTCCGGAGACCGCGGCGGGGTCTATTCCGCGGGCCCTGGGCCGCGCCCGGCCG
>JBJONS010000284.1:0-2753 GCA_046051725.1 Pseudomonadota bacterium
GGGCGCGCGCCATAGCCCGGCCCGCCCACCCCGCGCAGGGAGCCCCCCGTGCCCTCGCCGATCGCCCCCCCGTTGCACGCCGCTGACCCCGCGGTCGAGGCCGCGATCCGCCGCGCGGCCCGCGCCGAGGCCGACGCCCAGGGCTGGGGCGCCTACGTGCACGCGCCCTGGTGCGCCAGCCGCTGCCTCTACTGCGCGTTTACCGTCTACATCGACAAGCAGCCCCCCTTCGCGGACTGGGCCACCGGCGTCGCCGCCGACTGGGCCGCCGAGGCGCCCGCCTTCACCGGCACCCCCAGCGCCCCCGCGGCCCACTCGATCTACTTCGGCGGCGGCACCCCGAGCCTCGTGCCCCCGGCCCACATCGGCCGGATCATCTCGATTATCCCGCACCAACCGTCAGCCGAGGTCACCCTTGAGGTCAACCCCGGCTCCATCGACGAAGACGGGCTGCGGGCGCTGCTCGACGCGGGGGTCAACCGCTTGAGCGTGGGGGTACAGACCTTCGACCAGGACCACGCGCGGCGTCTCGGCCGGGGTCATGGCCGCGAGGCGGCCCGCGCCTTGCTCGCGGCGCTGCCCCGCCTGCCCCTGGCCTCGTGGAGCTTTGACCTCATCTTCGCGCTGCCAGAGCAACGCATGGCCGAGCTGGACGCCGATCTCGACGCGCTGCTCGAGGTCGGACCGCCCCACGTCTCGCTCTACGGCCTGAGTTTTGAGCCCGGCACCCCCCTGACGCGCTTGCGCGACGTGGGTCGCCTGCAGGCCGCCGATCCCGACCTCTGGGCCGACATGTACGACCGCATCGTCGAGCGGCTGCAGGGCGCGGGATATGAACGCTACGAGGTCAGCAATTTCGCGCTGCCCGGACACCGGGCCCGCCACAACGAGGCGGTCTGGCGGGGCGGCGCCTACGCCGGCCTCGGCCCGTCGGCCCACGGCCTGCGCCCCGACGGCGCCCGGACCCTGCGCGCGCCGGAGCTGGCGGCGTGGCGGGCCCACCCCACCGGTGCGGTCGAGCGACCCGGGCCCCGCGAGGCGGCGGTCGACCGGATCCTCTCGACCCTGCGCCACGAGGCGGGCCTCGATCTGGCGGCGCTCGACGCCGACACCGGCCACCAGCCCGATCCCGACGAGATCGCGCGCCTGATCCGCGGGGGCGCCCTGCGGGCCGGCGCGGGCCGCGTGCAGCTGCAGCCCCACGCCTTCCCGGTGGCCGACGGGGTGGTCCGGCGCTTGGTCGCGGCCCTGCGCCCCGCGCGCGCCGAGGCCCACCTGTCGAAGGGAGCGCCCTGAGCGGCATCCTGGCGTTCCGCTTTGACCGGCGGGCGAGGCTTGGGCATCATCCCCCCACCGCCGTGCCCCGCGCCCCTTCGGAGGCCCCTTGTCCCGCACCCCCGCCGCCCCGCCGCCCGGCGGCCCGTCCTCCCGAGGGCCCAGCTTCACGATCGACGTCGACGACGACCTGTTGGCCGCCGCTCTCGCCGCCGTCGAGCAGCGGGACCGCAGCCGGACCCGCCGCGCCGCAGATCCCGCCGAGCTGGCCGCGGCCGAGGCCGCGCTGGCCGCCGACCTCAGCGTCGACGAGTCCGAGCTCGATGACGATGACGACCGCGCCGCTCCGGTGCTGCCGCGCATCCCCGGGTGGGCCGACGACCCCGGCGAGGCCGACGACCCTCCCCCCGCCTTGGGCGCCGAGGACCACGACGAAGAGGCCACCTTCGCGCTGCCGAGCCACGGCGCGCGGGTGAGCGCGACCCCGACCTGGACCGACGCAGAGCCGCTCGGCGGGGGGATCGACAGCCTCCAGGCCCGCCGTCGCGCGGCGCCCGACCCCGACGACGACCTGCTCGCCCTCTGGCGCAGCGGGGACGCCCCCGACGACGAGGCTCCCCTCCCCGACGTCGGCGCCGAGGACGAGCCCGCGGACGCGTCCCTGGCCCGCGAGGCCGCCGAGGCAGAGGCCGAGCTCATCGCCGCGCTGAGCCAAGAGGTCCGCGAGCTGCGCCGCGCCGAAGAGCTGGCCACCGCCGCCCTGCACGCCGCCCTCGAGCGCGAGCGGGCGCTGCAGGCCGAGATCACCGAGCTGCAGGCCCAGGCCGCCGCGACCAACGCCGAGCAGGCCGAGACCGCGGCCGAGCTCGGGCGGGTGCGGGCCGCCGCCCAGCGCCTGGTCCGCGAGAAGCGGGCGGCCGAAGAGGCGCTGCAGCGGTCCACGGCCCGCACCACCCGCGCCGAGGACGCCAAGGCCGAGGCGGACCGCACCCTGCTCGAGAACGCCAAGTCCCTCACCGAGCGCGCCGAGCAGATCAGCCGTCTCGAGCGCGATCTCGAGCGGGCCCACGAGCGGCGCAAGCGCGAGCTCGAAGAGCAGCGCCGCCGCGACGCCAGCCGCCCCTTGCGCGAGCTGCTGCCGGTGCTCGACAACCTGCAGCTGGCGGTCCAGCACGCCCAGGCCGAGCAAGGCGCGGTCGTCTCGGGCATGCGGATGATCGCGGACCAGCTCCACCGCACGCTCAAGAAGCTGGGCTTGGAGTCCATCTCCGCCGAGGCGGGGGCGCCCTTCAACCCCGAGCACCACGAGGCGCTGCAGCGGATCGAGACCGACGCCGTGCCCGACGGCAGCATCGCGGCCGAGCTGCAGCCCGGGTACACCTTCGAGGGCCGCCTGCTGCGGGCGGCCCGGGTGAGCGTGGCCGTCGCGCCCCCGCCCGCGGTCCCGGCCCTGCAGCCCCCCGAGGGCGGGGCGGAGG
>JBJONS010000285.1:0-12638 GCA_046051725.1 Pseudomonadota bacterium
CGCACGGGCACCGCACGAAGCGCCTCGCCAACCCCGCACCTCGCAGGCCCCTTGCCCGGGGGTCCGGGGGCCGGCGGCCCCCGGCATCCGTGGTGAAACAGCGAGTTGGCCGCAGGAACGACCCCGTCAACTCAATGAGGCCATGCGTCGCGAGCGCGAGCCGAATCAACCGACGCCGGTACGAGCGGCGCGCGCTCGAGCGAACCCCACCCGTCCGGCGCCCGATTCGCGCCGATCAGCGAAGATGGGCGGGGGCTCCCGCCCCCGCAACGCCCCCGGGCGCCGCGCCCCGGGCGAGGCGGCCCCCGACCGCCCTCAGCGCACGCGGTCGTGGCCGTCGCGGTCGTCGGGCAGAAACTGCACCTGGGCGCCCATCTTGACCGTGGGCAAGCTCTGGGCGTCGGCGACGAAGGTGGCGTCGACGAGGCCGTTCTTGTGCAGCAGGTAGGCGGTGAGCGCATAGGTCTGGGCGTCGGTCAGCGAGCCCGGCGCGTGCTGGGGCATGGCCCGCCGGATGTAGTCGAACAGCGTGGTGGGGTGGGTCCACCAGTTGCCGATGGTGCGCGGGTGGTCCTTGAAGTCGTCGCCAAAACCGGTCTTGGGGGTCGGGCCGACCAGCTGCGGCCCGATCCCGCCCTCGCCGTTGGGGCCGTGGCAGGCGATGCACTGCGGGTAGAGCCCCTGGCCCTCGGCCACCGAGCCCTGGCCCGGGGGCAGCTCTTTGCCCTCGGGGCCCACGTCGATGTCCCAGGCGGCGATCAGGGCCGGGTCGGCGGGGCGGCCGAGCCCGAGCTGGGCCGGCGGGGCCACGACCGCCCCCACCGGCGGCAGCCCGCTCGGCCCGCCGGCGGCCCCCGGCGCGGGGGCCTCGGACGGGGGGCGTTGCGGGGGGCTGGCCCCCCGCCCATCCCCATTCCCGTCGCCATCACACGCGACGATCAGGCTGAGGGTCAGGGTCAGCGCCGCACCGCGGGCGAGGGTCCGAGGATGGGGCAGCGTGCTGGGGGCGCGGCTCATGCGACCTCCGGGTTCGCGACGAAGGTGACCACCCCGTCGGCCGCCACCCGCCAGCTGCGGATGGGGTTGAAGTGGTAGTCGGTGCCCTTGCCCCGCACGGCGACGAACTCGGCGTAGGTGGGCTGCACGTAGCCGGTCTCGTCGACGCAGCGGCTCATCAGCAGGGTCGGTGCCCCGTCCCAGGTCCAGGGGTGCTCAAAACGCACCGCGGCCATCCCCGTGTTCGCGCCCTGAAGGGTGGCCTCGGCCCAGGTCTTGCCCCCGTCGGTGCTCACGTCGACCCGGGCCACCTTGCCGCGGCCCGACCAGGCGAGGCCCGAGATCGGCCAGAAGCCCGGCCGCAGGGTCATCGGGTGGCTGGGGCTGAGGATGATCGACTTGGCGTCCATCACGAAGCTGAACTGGCGCGCCTTGTCGCCGGGCAGGGGGTCGGTGTAGTCGGCGGTCTCGTCGCGGGTCATGCTCGGCCCGATCTTGGCCTCAATGCGCCGGATCCACTTGATGCACACGTTGGCCTCGTAGCCGGGCACCACGAGCCGCAGGGGGTAGCCGTGGGCCGGGCGCAGGGCCTCGCCGTTGCTCGCCCAGGCCAAAATACAGTCGTCGAGCGCCTTCTTCATCGGCAGGCTGCGGGTCATCACGCTGGCGTCGCCGCCCTCGACCAAGAGCCAGTCGGCCGCGGGCTTGACCCCGGCCTCGGCCAGCACGCGCTTGAGCTCGACGCCGGTGAACTCGACGTTGTTGAGCTGGCCGTCGATGAACTGCGGCGTGAGCTCGGGCGCGGGGGCGCGGTAGGCCTTGCGGCCGTTGCCGGCGCACTCGATGAAGTGCACGCGGCTGACCGAGGGGAAGCGCCGCAGGTCGTCCATGGTGAAGGTCAGCGGCGTGTCGACCAGGCCGTGGATCAGCAGCTGGTAGCTGCGCGGGTCGATCTGGGCGATGCCGCCGTGGTGCCGCTGGAACTGCAGGTCGGTGGGGGTCAGCGTGCCCGAGAAGCTCTGCAGCGGGGCGAAGGTCGTGCCCGAGACCTTCCCGGCGCCGCCGGTCTGGGCGGCGGCCTCTTCAAAGACGCTGCGGGGGCTGGTCGGCGTGCCGGCCTGCCCCATCACCCGGGTGGCGTCGGGCAGCGTGGGCAGGGGTGTGGGCGGGGGAGCCCCCCCGGTGACCGGCGGGGCCACGGCCGGAGCATTCGCGGATGCGACCCCCGCCGTCAGCCCGCCGACGAGGCCCGCGGCGAGGCCGAACAGATCCCTTCGGGTCGGGTGCACCGGCGCGCTCACTTGGCCCCCTTGGCCGCCTGGACGGACACCGGGCGCAGGACCTGGGACTGCTCGGGCTGGGCCCGGGGCAGCAGCGTGGCGGGCGGGCGGTAGGCCTCGTGCCCCTTGGTGGCGTAGGGCACGTCATAGGGCGCGCCGCCGGCCGGCCAGTCGTTCTCTTTGTTCGGCGAGTCGGGCCGCGGGTGGCTGTTGATGAAGGCGGCCAGGTCGTAGGCCTCTTGGTCGGTCAGCGTGCCCGGGGCGGTCTGCGGCATGAACAGCTTGATGAAGCTCGCCGCCCGCTCGTGGCGCGACATGCTCGCCCCGATGCTGTACGAGCGCGGGCCCCACAGCGCGGGGAAGGCGCCGGGGATTCCCGCGCCGTCCTTCTGGTGGCAGGCCACGCACTTCTCGCCGAACAGCCTCTCGCCGTTGGCCGCGTCACCCTCGAGGCGCGGCAAGGTCGGCAGGTCTTGCGCGGTGATGTGGGCGCCGACCGGGATGTCTTTGGACAGCCAGGCGATGTAATTCACCAGATCGACCATCTCTTGGCTGTCGGGCGGCAGGCGCTGGCCGGCCATCGAGCGGGTCATGCAGTGGTTCACCCGCTCTTGCATCGTGATGACCGCCTCGGTCCGCGGCATGTACTTGGGGAAGCGCGCGTAGCTGCCGACCACCGGCGCGGCGTAGGGCTTGCGGCCGGCGTCGAGGTGGCACGAGCTGCAGTTGAGCGAGCTCGGCGTGTGGTCCGGCAGCCGCTCGCTGGTGTGGGTGAACAGGTCGAGGCCGCGCTTGACCGAGTCGCCCAGCGGGCCCTCGGGGATGGTCGCGAGGTCCGGCGGGGCCCACTCGACCAGCCCACCCTCACCCTTGGCCTTCGGCTTCTCCTCGGCGGAGGTCGAGGCGGCGGGGGCAGCGGCGGGCGCGGCGGCGGCGGGCGCGGCGGCGGCCGGAGCAGCCGGCGGCGGCTCGGGGGCGCAGGCCGCGAGCAGCGACAGCAGGGCGAGGCGCGAGAGGCTCGGGGTGAGGCGGGTCACGGGTGCTCCAGATCGGTCGGCGGAGGAGGGGTGGGCGGCAGACGACGGGGAAGGGGGCGGCCGGCGCAGGCCCCCCCTCAGTAGGACATGACCTCGTGGCCGAGCGAGACGAGGCGGGCGATCTCGGCCATGCCCTGATCGGTCACCTCGGCGAGCTGGGCGGCGGCCTCGACCGGCACGCCGAAGCGCTCCAGCGCGGTCTTGCAGGCGACGAGGCGCACGCCGGCCGCCTTGGCCTGGTGCAGCTGGGCGCGGACCTCGTCGGGCAGGGTCACCGCTGGGTCGAAGACGACGATGGCGCGGCCATAGACGACGACCGTGACCTCAGCGAGGTGGCCGCTCTCTTTGGCGACGCGGGCGTGCCGAAAGGCGCTCGACAGCGTGGTCGTGTCTTCGGGGCCGGTGCGGGCGGCGATGACCAAGCCGGCGGCGCGGGGCGCCGGCGCGGCGGCGGTCGGCGCGGGGCCCTTGGCCGCGGCGGCGGGCAGCGGGGAGAGCAGCGCCAGCAGCAGCAGGGCGCGGAGCAGCGGGGCGGACATGGGTGGCTCCGGGGTGGAGCCCCATCAAAGCAAGTCCCGTGCCCGGTCGCTGATCCCGTGCAGCGCGGCCGCATCTGCGCCCGCTGTTTCACCGGTCGCGCATCACGTCTCAGCGCGCCGAGACAGGTGAGACAGCGGGCGGCCCGCCGCGGGCAGCGGGCGAGCCCCCGGGGCCGCCTCGGCCCGCCCCTCAGCGCGCCCGCACCCGCAGCGCGCCGTCCTCGGCGTCGAGCAGGTGCGTGTCGGGGCCCTCCCAGGCCTCGCCGGCCGCCACCCGCCGCGCCGGCACGCCGCGCCAGATCAGCGGCGCGCCGCGGCGCAGGGCGTCGGGGGCCGCGGTGGGCCGCACGCGCCAGACCGCGCCCGCGCCGCGCACGGTCCAGGCGTCGGCCCGCCAGACCGCCGCCGTGCCCTCGTCGACCCCCCAGCCCTCCAGCGGGCCGGCCGCCGGGGCCGCCCAAGACCGGGCGAGGAAGGCCACCAGCCGCCCCAAGCGGTCGCGCTCGCTGAAGTGGGTGTCGGTGAGCACGCCGGTGAGCGGCGGCAGGCAGAGGAAGCGGTCGACGAAGCGCAGCCGCGGGCGGAAGGGCATGCGCAGGGCCTCGGCGCTGGTCACCGTGCCCCGCGCGGCCGAGAAGGCGCGCTGCCCGAGGATGGCGGCGCCGGCACTGGTCCCGCCGATCGCCGCGCCGCGGGCCCAGGCCGCCTGCAGGGCCGCCTGGACCGGCCCGCCGCCCCAGATCGACAGGTAGTCCCACTGATCACCGCCGGCGATAAAGATGGCCTCTGCTGCATTGATCTGATCAATCACATAGGGGTCCTCGGCCCAGCGCGGGGCGTCGACCACCAGGGTCTCAACCGAGTCGACGCCGCCCAGGTCACGGTACAGGTAGGGTCCATAGCCGCCACCGCCGGTGGCCCGCAGCACCACCACGTCGCCGCCGGCGGCCACCTCGGTCAGCGCGCGCATGGCCGCGTCGACGTCGGCGCCGCCGCCCGCCACGACGAGCGCGGGGCCCGCCGGGCGCACCGCGGCGTCGGCCTCATCCCCGACCATGAAGCGCACGAGGCCCGCGGGGGCCGAGGGCGGCGCGGCGGGGCCCGCGGCCCGGGCCAGCCCGCCGCCGCGGTCGCCGCTGCCGCTGCCCGCGGGGGCGCCCGGCCCGCCGCAGCCCCCCAGCGCCCACAGGGCCAGCCCCGCGGCGACGCCGCGCGCGGCCGCCCGCACCCTGTCTCCGCTCCGGATCAGCGCCGCCATCGCCACCTCCCCGCGCTGTCTATCGCCGCGGACCGGGCCTGCGGCGGGCCGCCCGGGATAGGCGCGCCGCCCGGAGCTCCCATGCGCACCCACCTCCCTCCCCCCGCCCTCGCCGCCCTCGCCCTGGCCGGGCTCGTGGCCTGCGCCGACCCGCCCAAAGAGGCGGCCGAGGACAGCGCCGCGCCGGTGATTGACGCCGACGGCGACGGCTTTGTCGAAGACGAGGACTGCGACGACGCCGACCCGCTGAGCTTCCCCGGCGCACCCGAGCGCTGCGACGCCGCCGACAACGACTGCGACCGGGCCATCGACGAAGACGCGGTCGACAAGGCCACCTACTACAGCGATTTTGACGGCGACGGCTACGGCGACCCCGAGCGCGGCCAGGCCGCCTGCGACCAGCCCGCGGGCATGGTGCGCAACGGCGACGACTGCGACGACGCCGCCTACGAGGTGCGCCCCCACGCCGTCGAGCGCTGCGACGAGGTCGACCGCGACTGCGACGGGCTCTCGGCGCCCGAGGGCTGGGCCGCGACCCTGCGGCGGGCCGACGGCAGCGTCGCGGTGCTGACCGAGGCCGACAGCCCCTGGGTGGTCGCCGAGGCCGAGGCGCTCGAGCTCTGCGCCGGCAGCTTCAACGCCACCGTGCAGCTCAACGGCGGGCGCGTGTCGGGGCTCGACAGCGACCGCTCGGCCCTGCGGCCCGCGCTCGGCCCGGCCATCCTCATCGGGTCAGACATCAGCTCGACCGTCATCACCGATCTGGCGGTCGAGGGGGCCCGCGCCGCGCAGGGTGCGGCGGTGCTCGGGCCCCTTGAGGGCGCCCGCACGGTCAGCCTCGTGCGGCTGCGCCTCGAGGGCAACCTCGCCAGCGAGGCCGGCGGCGCCGTCGCCCTGGCCGGCACCGTCAACCTCAGCGACAGCGTGATCATCGACAACGTCGCCGGGGGCGCCGGGCCGAGCTGCCGCGGCGGCGGCCTGTGGGTCGACGGCGACCTGACCATGGTCGGCAGCGCGCTGCAGGGCAACGCCGCGGCCTGCGGCGGCGCGGGCGGTCCGGCCGAGGCGGCCGGCGGCGGCGCCTGGGTCTCGGGCCAGCTCATCATCGAAGACAGCGCGCTGGACGACAACCGCGCCGAGCTGACCGGCACGGCCAGCGAGGGCCTCGCCCGTGGCGGCGGGGCCTGGGCCGGCGGGATCGAGCTGCGGGCCGGCGCCCTGCTGCGCGACAACCGCGCCGCGCTGGCGATGGCCTGCGTCGCTGACCTTCCGGTGTGCGCCGGCTGGGCCGAGGGCGGCGCCGCGTGGACGCCCGGCGACCTGCAGGCGACCGACGCCATCCTCACCGGGAACAGCGCCACGCGCGCCGTCGACGCCGCCGGGGTCGGGCTGGTCGACGGCGCGGCGGTCGGCGGGGCGCTCTACAGCGCCGGGGCCGACCTGCACCTGCTCTGCGACCGCCTGCGCCCCTGCGGCGTGACCGCCAACACCGCCGAGGCCGGCAGCGGCCTGTGGTGGGAGGCCGCGACCGGCCGCCTGCGCAGCGACGACCACGACTGGGACGCGCCCGGCGCGGTCGAGGCCATCGACGGCGCCCACGCCCGCAGCCCGGGCGCCAACGCCTCCTTCACCTGCACGGCCGGCGCCGCTTGCACCGAGGGCTGAGCCCTCCCCTCCCCTGGAGCCCGTTTGTCTCACTGGATCGCCACCGTCACCCCCGGCCTCGAAGGCGCCCTCCTGGCCGAGGTCCGCGCACGACGCCCCCAAGCCCGCCCCGGCTACCGCCGCCCCGGCCTGCTCACCTTCTCCGAAGCCGAGCTCAGCCCCGACGCGCCGCTGCTCGAGGGCGCGCGCGGCGAGGCCGGGCCCATCTTCCCCCAGCTCTGGGGGCACAGCCTCGGGATCATCAAGGACGACGCCGATCTCGCCGCGGCGGTCTCGGCCACCGGCCTGCACAAGGCCCAGGTCTTCGCGCGCCCCTCGGGCGAAGATGACGAGCCGCCGACCAACCGCGCCCGCATCGACGAGGTCGAGGCCCTGCTGCGCGCCGCCTGCCCCGAGGTGGTCCTGGTGCCGGGCGCCCGCCGCGGCGAGCCGACGCTGGGCGTGGTCGTGGCGCCGGGCGAGCCCACCCTGCTGGTGCGCCTCGTGCGCGGCGGCGCGTGGGGCCCCCTGCCCGGCGGCCGCTGGCCCCACACCACCCCCGAGGACAGCCCCAGCCGCGCCTGGGCCAAGCTCGACGAGGCCCTGGCCTGGTCGCGCCTGCCGATGCGCCCCGGCCAGCGCGCGCTCGAGCTCGGCAACGCGCCGGGCGGGGTCAGCCTCAACCTGCTGCGTCGGGGGCTCTCGGTGCTCGGCGTCGACAGCCAGCCGATGGGTCCGGCGCTGCAGCCCTTCCTCGACAGCGGCGCGCTCACCCAGCTGACCCGGCCGATGAGCCAGCTGCGCTGGGAAGAGCTCACCGGCCGCTTTGACTGGCTGCTGATGGACGTCAGCATCGCCCCGGCCCTGGCCCTGCGCGGCCTGCGCCGGCTGATGCCGCCCCTGCGCAAGCAGCTCAGCGGCGCCCTGCTGACGCTCAAGCTCAACGACGAGGCGGTCATCGCCAGCGTGCCCAAGCTGCTCGAGCAGGCCAGCGCGCTCGGCCTCGGCCCGGCCCGCGCCCGCCACCTGCCCGCCAACCGCCGCGAGCTGACGGTGGCCCTGGGGAGCGGCGGGTGAGCCCCGAGGCCGAGGCCCTGGTCGCCGCAGCGCCGACGGTCGAGCAGATGAGCCTGCTGCAGGCCCTTGTGCTCGGCTTGGTCGAGGGCGTCACCGAGTACCTGCCGGTCAGCAGCACCGGCCACCTGCTCATCGCCCAGCGCCTGCTCGGCGTGCCCGAGGGCCCGGCGGCCAGCGCCTATGCTGTGGCGATCCAGGGTGGGGCGATCCTCGCGGTGCTCGGACTGTATCGGGCCCGGGTGGTCGATATGGTCCAGGGCATCATCGGTCGGTCCGAGGGGGGGCGAAAGCTGCTGCTGCTGCTGGTGGCGGCCTTCGTGCCGGCGGCCGTGGCTGGCCTGACCCTCGATGATCCCATCGAGCGGCTGCTGTTCGGGCCTTGGCCCATCGTCGCCGCCTGGGCCGGCGGCGGCGTGCTGCTGCTGGCCTTCGCCAAGCAGATCAAGGGCCGCCAGGGCCTCGCGCTCGAGCAGCTCAGCCTGCGGGGCGCCGCGCTGGTCGGCCTCTGCCAGTGCGCGGCGCTCTGGCCCGGCACCTCGCGCAGCCTCGCCTGCATCGTCGGCGGCCTGCTCGCTGGGCTCTCGCTGCCCGCCGCGGTCGAGTTCAGCTTCCTGCTCGGGCTGCTGACCCTGGGCGCGGCCACCGGCTACAAGGCCCTCGACGACGGGCCGCTGATGCTCGAGGCCTACGGCTGGGGGCCCATCCTCGTCGGGGTGGTCGCGGCCTGGGCCTCGGCGGTGGCCTCGGTGCGCTGGATGGTCGGCTGGCTCAACACCCGCGGCCTCGGCGTCTTCGGCGTCTGGCGCCTGCTCGGGGCGGCGCTGGTCGCGGCCATGCTGCTCACCGGCCGCATGTGACCCCCCATTAAGCGAGGGGCGCGCTCAGGCCCCCGCGATGCCCGTGATCGCCCCCGGCAGCCGGGGGTCGTTGCGCACCGCCGCCAGCGCCGTGCCCTCGACGGTGCAGGTGGGGGCCCGGGTGGTGCTGCCCCGCAGATCGAGGGCGCCGAGCACCGCCCCGCCGACGAGGCGCAGGTCTGCGCCCTCGCGCAGCTTGAGATCACCCTCCACCACGCAGTCCACGAGCTCTGCCTCGGCGACGCCGGTGAGCATCAGCTCGCCGAGCACCCGGCAGCCGACCATCCGCAGGCTGCCGCGCAGGGCGCCCACCGCGTCGCCCCCCTGACCGGCGAGGCCCGCCTCGATCACGCAGCCCTCGGCCTCGACCCGCATGTCGCCGTCGATGCGCAGGCAGGCCCCGAGCTCGCTGCGCCCGCCCCGCAGGCGCAGGCCGACGAGGCGCAAGCAGCCCTCATCCCCCGCCGCGTGCACGGTGGCCCCGCGGCCGTGGGCGTCCAAGGTCGCCCCCTCTCCTTCGACGCGCAGCGCGGCCTCGACGAACAGCGCACCCCGGTGGGCGCCGGGCAGCAGCACGACCACGCCGTCGGCGGGCAGGCTCTCGGGCAGGTCGGCGCCAGGCTCGACGCGCAGCGGGGTCAAGGTCAGGGGCACGCGGGCGCTCCGGGGCGACGGGTGAGGTGCGCGGCTCAGCGGCTGGTCTTGCCCTTGGGCACCGCGTTGGTCGACAGCGCGTCGAAGTGGCGCAAGAACTCGGCCGCGGTGATCGGCTTGGGCTGGTAGCTGCCCCAGGGGTTGTAGAACTGCAGCTGGTCTTTGCCGACCACGCGCTCAAAGGCGTAGGCGTGGTTGCCGATGATGACCTTGGCCGGGTCCATCATGCCGTGGAACTCGAACTGCACGCTCAGATCGCTGGCGCTCTCGGGCTGCTTGCCGCTGCGGTACTGCAGGTCGAGCCGGCTGCCCTTGTAGTCGATGCTGCCGCCGCTCAGGTCTTTGCCCTTCATCGCGCCGGTCTTGTCGCCCTCTTCGCCCTCGTCGTAGGCCGGCTGGACGCGGCCCTTGGCGTCGGTGACCCGCAGGGTGCCCGGCTCGACCTCGCTCCAGGCGTGGTTCTGCCGCAGCTGGCCGCTGTACTTGCCCGAGCCGCCGGTCAGCGGCTGCTGGACGGTCCCTTGGCTGGTGTTGCGCACGCCGGCGTAGACCGCGAGCCCGCTCTTCTGCGCCGCCTCAAAGTAGGGGATGACCTCGGACTCTTTCATGCTGGCCGGGTTCTTGCTGCGCGAGCGCACGCCGCTGATCTCGGCCATCGCGGTGTCGCCGACCCCGCCTTCGCCGAGGACGTCGTAGCCGCCCTTCCACTGGGCGTAGGCCTTCTCCATGATCGCCGGCCACAGCGGCTGGCCGGGGTCGCCGGCGAAGGCCGGGTCGTTGCGGGCGCCGCTGGTCGGCAGGTAGGCGTCGACCGTGATGTAGACCGGCTTCATGCTGCCGCCGCGCCCCTCTTCGTAGAAGCGCACGGTGTACTTGCCCGAGGCCTTGTCGTAGGTGATCGCCTCGCTGATCGCCTGGGGGTTCGCGTTGGCCACCGCGGCCATGCTGGCGATGAAGAAGCAGTCGCCGAGCGCGCCCTGGGCGGTGTCGGTGCCCTTGGGCGCCGTCGGGTCGTGGTCGCCGCCGAAGAACGCGAAGGGGAAGTCAGCGGTCAGCGCGGGATCTTCGTCGGACTTGATCATGCCGGGCTGCACGCTGAACGACGCGGCCTCGACCCAGCCGACCACCATCTTGTTGTTCAGGCGCACGCGCACCTGGACGACGGCGCCCTTGCTGCTGATCACCTCGCAGGGGGTGCCGTCGGCGACGCGGCCCAGCTCGCGGCTGCGGTTGGTCTGGCCGCTGCGCACCAGCACATCGGTGCCCTTGCCGATCAGCGCGCCCTTCTCGCCGGCCTCAAAACGCGCCGCCCGGGTCGCGGGGTCAAAACCGGCGGTGACCTCGGGGCCCCGGTGCTGCGGGATCGGCGTGCCGTCGTCGAAGGTCGGGGCGCTGCGGCCGCCGAGCCCCGCGGCCAGCGCGGCGTTGCCGACGCCCGCTTCGGCGCCGACCTGGGCAGAGGGCGCGCCGCGGGCGGGGCCAGCGGGGGCGCGGGCGGGGCCGCTCGAGGCGGGGGAGCGCTGCGGGGAGAGGGCGCGGGCGGACATGGGACCTCCGGACGCCGCAGCCTATCCCCGCCGCAGGGCCCGCTGGGGGGCCGTGTCATCGGCGCGCACATCGACGCGCCTGCGGGCATCCCCGGACCCCGAGGCCGGCCTGCGCTCAGCCCAAGGCGAGCGCGCCCCACGCCAAGCCGACCCCCACCGAGACCAGGCCCGCCGCGGCCTGAGCCCGCGCCTGCCCCCGGGGAGAGCGCAGGGCCCGCTGCAGCGGCAGCCCGAGCAGGCCGCTGAGCGCGCCCATGCTCAGCGTGCTGCCGAGCCCAAAAGCGAGGACGTAGCCCAAGCGCCCCGCGGTGTCGGGCAGGGCGAGGGCGGCGGCGCTCAGCAGCGCGCCGCTGCCGGCGAGGCCGTGCACCAGGCCCACCACCAGCGGGCGGGCCGCCAGCGTGGCCGGCCCGAGGTGCAGGTGGGCCGCCGGCCCCGGGTGCGCGTGGGCCGCCGCGCCATGCGCGTGCGGACGGGTCGGGCCGTCGCTGGCCGCCTGGCCCGCCGCCACCCAGGCGCCGCGGGCGCGCAGCAGCCCGCGCAGGCCCAAGCCGACCAGCATGACGCCCACCAGCAGCTCGAGGCCGGCGTCGAGGCCCGGCGGCACCGCCGCGCCGACCAGCAGCAGGGCGCCGACCACCCCGGCGAGGGCCAGCGCGTGGCCGAGGCCCCACCAGAGCCCGGGCAAGGCGGCCCGCAGGCGCCCCCGGCCCGGCCCGCCCTCGGCCGAGAGCACGGCCACCGCGGCGAGGTGATCGGGCTCGATCGCGTGGCGGGCGCCGACGACCAGGCCGGCGACCGCCGCGGTGGCGGGCGCCCACGCGGCGAGCAGCGCCAAGGACCCCAAGCCCCATCCCATGTCCATCGCCGCCCCTCTGCCTCTCGGCGCGCTCCCCGCGGAGCCGGCGCGGGCTAACCGGCGCCGACCTGCGCGCACACCTCCCCGCCGCGCGCCCCAGAAGCACCATGAGCACGTCCTCTCCGCCGATCTCTGCCCGTCCGCTCACCGCTTTTGCCGACGGCCGTCCGCCGACCGGCCCCTGGGGCCTGCGCGGCGCCCTGCTGTGGGCCGAGGCGGCGCCGACCGGCTGCAGCGCCGACCTCTCGGCCTGCCCCATCGGGGTCCAGCAGCACGAAGATGGCCTGCTGGTCATTGAAGGCGACCACATCCTCGAGGCGGGCCCCGCCGCGGCCCTGCTCGCCGCCCGCCCGGGCCTGCCGGTCGACGACCGGCGCGGCGCCCTGCTGGTGCCCGGCTTTGTCGACACGCACGTGCACGCGCCCCAGATCGACGTGACCGCCAGCTTCGGCGCCCAGCTGCTCGACTGGCTCGAGCGCTACACCTTCCCCACCGAGGCCGGCTTCGCCGACGAGGGGCGCGCGGCCGCCGACACCGCGGCCTTCCTCGATCTGCTGCTCGCGGCGGGCACGACGACGGCGATGACCTTCGCCACGGTGCACCCGCACACCTCGGCCCACCTCTTCGCCGGCGCCGCGGCCCGCGGGCTGCAGCTGCTGACCGGGCCGGTGTGGATGGACCAGCACGCCCCGCCCAGCCTGCTCGTCCCGCCGGCGCAGAGCGCGGCGGCGACCACGGCGCTCATCGAGGCCTGGCAGGGCCGCGGCCGGGCGAAGGTGGTGCTCACACCTCGCTTTGTGCCGAGCTGCACCCGCGAGGCGCTGGCCGGCTGCGCGGCGCTGGCCGCGGCCCACCCCGACCTGCACATCCAGAGCCACGTGGCCGAGAAC
>JBJONS010000286.1:0-3178 GCA_046051725.1 Pseudomonadota bacterium
AGCGGCGCCCCGGCGGGCGCCGGCCCCGCCGCGCAGAGGGGGGCCGCTGGCGCCCAGGCGCGCGCTGTCCCCCGATCGGGGGACAGCAGCCGTCGAGCGCACCCGGTACAAGGGTCCTGGCCTCGACCTGCAAGGAGCCGCGCCATGTCCCTGTCCGCCCTGACCCTCCCGTGCGTCACCCCAGACGAGCCGGCCGAGGCCGCCGCCGGTGGGCCGGCGCTTGGGGGTGACCCCGAGGTTGTCTCCGCCGCGATGGCCTCGGTCGGGCCGGTCCACCCGTCGTGGGTCGGCGCCGCGGCGCGTCCGGGGCTGGCCTGGGCCGCGCTGGGTCCCCGGCAACGGGCCGTGGCGGAGGGGGTGCTGGCGGGCGAGACCAACGGACAGATCGCGGATCGCCTGGACATGTCGGTCCACACCGTGCGGGAGCACCTCAAGCGCATGGCCGGCCGCCTCGGCGCCCGGGGGCGCGCGGGCCTCATCGCCGGCCTGCACGCCTCGAGGCAAGGAGAGGCCGTGTTCCATTCCGGTGGAGCGGGGCTCGGCGACGCTGGTCCCGCCCACGGGGGCTGAGCAGAGGACGACGGCGCCGCCCTGGGGCCCCTTGGCCGGTCAGGGGTCGGCGGTCTCGCCTCGGGTCTGCATCACGCGGTGGGGATGGGTGGCCGGGCAGCGGGGTCTGTCGATGCCGCGCCCCTCAACGCACCTCGAGCTCGATCACCACGCTGCCCTCGCGTTGAAGGTCGTCCATCACGCTGACCTCGATGGGGTGAACCCCGGGCGGCAAGCGCAGGCCGACCCGCAGCTCGTCGGGCAGGGGCCAAGCGGGCCCCTCGGCCGGGTGGAGCGTGCGCCCCTCGCCGCGCAACGAGCGCAGCTGCAGGCTGGCCTGATCGATGGCGCGGGCGCTCTGCACCCGCAGCCGCAGCTCGACGAGGCCGACGGGCTGGGGACCGGGGCTTGGCGCGAGGGTCTCGAGGCGGGGGCCCGCGGCGGCCTCACCCCGTACGGTGACCGGGATCCGCGGGGCGCTCAGCTCGTCGGGGTGGATGGTCCAGGGCACCGGCCGGAGGAGGAACAGGGCCACCGCGGCCGAGAGCAGTCCTCCGCCGGTCACCGCGGCCCAGCGGCCCCAGCGGCGGGGCGTTCGGCCGGCAGGGGCGTCAACGACCGGCTCGCGCGCGTGGTCGCGATCGGACTTGGGGCCCGCCGGCGGCGCGGGCAGCGGGTCAGTCGCGGCTGCGGGCGGCGCGCCGCGCACATAGGCCGCGGCGATGGCGTCCCAGTCGAGGCCCGGCACCGGCGGCGGGGTGGCCAGGGCCAGCCGCGGGGCGAGGCGGTCCCAAGCAGCGGGGGGCGCCGCCGGGTGGGCTTCGGCCGGGCCCGCCGCGAGGGCATCGGCCAGCGCATCAAGGAGCCCCTCGTCGAGCGCCGCGTCCCCCGTCTGGTCATCGGCGAGCAGCGCATCGAGGGCCCCGCCCAGGCGCGGGGGCATCGGTCGGTCAGACATCGGCGCTCCCCCGGAGCTGCGCGACAAAGCGCGGCAAAATGACCTTCTCTACGCGCATCCGCACGGCATCGGCGCTGCGCTGTCCGCCGGACTCGACCTCGACCCGCAGGCGGGCCCGGGTCCGCTGCGCCGCCGCCGCGGTCCGCAGGCGCGGGTGGGGTCCCGTGGTCCGGCGCTGGCTCAGCCGCTCGACCGCGGCGCGGCCTGCGTCGGCCCGGGCGCTGGCCAGCATCGCCAGCTCATCGGGCCCCGCCTCTCCGAGGATCACGAGCTGCACGGTGGGCAGCGCGTCGAGGGTGCGGGCGGTCAGGTGCAGCAGCGGCGCGTCCGGGGGCGGCGTGGCCTGTCCGGTCGGGTAGCGCAGCTCGCCGGGCACGGTCACCGGCACCCGCGCGGCCACCTCGGCCCAGGGCACCGGCTCGCCGGCGGCGCGGGCCTCCATCCAGGCGCGGACCAGCTCGAGGTCCGAGGGCAGAAAGCACGCCTCGACGAAGGCCTGCAGCTGGTCGGCCACCTGTCGGGCTTGGGCGTGGAGCTGCGGGTCGGGGCCTGGCCCGGCGGCCTGCGCGGGGACCGGCGCCCCGCCCTCGCGAGACAGCCGCCGGCGCCGGTCGATCACCGCGTTGCGCACGGCCCGCAGGTAATAGGCGCGCAGCGGCTGGCCCACCTCTGCGGCCTGTGCGGGGTCAAAAGCAGCCAAGCAGCGGAGGAACAGCTCGTCGGCCAGCTCTTCGGCCTCTTGCCGTTCGTCGGTCAGCCCGGCGAGGCCTCGGGCGGCGATCGCCACCGCGAGGGGCCGGTGCAAGCGCCACAGACCAGCCGCCGCCTCAGGGTCACGGTCGCGCAGCCACCGGGCAAGTAGGGGCCCTTCAGCCTCAGGGGGACGGGAGGCGGGGTCGCTCATGGCCAGTCCTGTCCGAGGGCGGCGGCCAGCTCGACGCGGCTGGCCACGCCGAGCGCGCGGTATACCCGCTTGAGGTGGGTGCGGACAGTCTCGGGGCTGCGGTGGATCGCCGCGGCGATCTCGACCACCGTCGCGCCCGCCGCTGCATACTCGGCCACCGCGGCCTGCACCGCGCTCAGCTGGGCCGCCGCGGGGGCCGCCAGCGGCGGGATGGCCCGCAGCTCGACCAGCAGGTGCTCGCCGGCGGCGCCATGCATCGGGCGCGCCGTGCAGGCGACCCGCAGCCCGCGCAGGACCCCGGCCGAGCCGGGCGCAGCGTGCAGCTGGGCCAGGGCCTCTCGCAGGGTCTGGACCGCCATCCACTCGGCGATCGCGCCGGCGCCGAGCGCCACCGCGCCGGTCGGGGTCAGCACCAAGGTCGCGGGCTCGGCCGGCAGCCGGCGGGCGTGGGCCTCGACCTCGAGCACCGCCGATCGCGCCGCCTCCCAGCCCGCAGCGGCCTCAAGCGGAGGTGGGCCCAGCAGGCCCAGCCAGCCGAAGACCTTGTCGTCTGCGCTGATCAGCCCACCCCAGACCTCGTGGTTCCGGTGGTCGAGGCCGGCGACCCGCCGCAGGTCGGGCGCGTCAAAAGGGTGCATGGACGAGGGACGCCATCCGAGCGTCGCCACGGGTGTGCCCACGATGGCCCGGTCGAGGCAGGGCGGCGCGGGGCTCTGCGTGAGGTGCACGCCGATGATGACGGGGCCCGCGTCGGCGCGGCCGAGCTG
>JBJONS010000287.1:0-2699 GCA_046051725.1 Pseudomonadota bacterium
TGGCCGACGCCGGGCCACCGGCGCTTCCACCGGGCCTTCGCCGACCTGTCGCGGGTGGTCGACCGGATCATCGCCGAGCGCCGGGCCCGCGGGGTGGCCAGCGGCCCCGAGGCCGACCTGCTCGACCTGCTGCTCGGCGCGCGCGACGAGCAGGGCCAGCCGATGAGCGACGCCCAGCTGCACGACGAGGTGCGCACGCTGGTGCTGGCGGCCCACGAGACCACCGCCATCGGCCTGACCTGCACGCTGTTCTTGCTCGCGCAGCACCCCGAGGTCCAAGACGAGGCCCAGGCCGAGCTCGACGCGCTGGGGCGCCCGGCCCTGCCCACCGACCCGCTGCCGGCGCTCGACCGCATCTTCAAAGAGGGCCTGCGGCTATTCCCGCCGGTGCCGATCGTCTTCCGCGAGCCCACCGAAGACGTCGTGCTGGGCGGCTATCGGGTGCCCAAGGGCACGACGCTGGGCCTCGCGCCCTGGGCGGTGCAGCGCGACCCGGCCCTGTTCGCTGACGCCGACCAGTTCCGCCCCGCCCGGTGGACCCCCGCCTGGGAGCGCGCCCTGCACCGCTTCGCCTGGTTCCCCTTCGGCGGCGGCCCGCGGGTCTGCGTGGGCGCGGCGATGGCGATGACCGAGGCGCGCCTGGTGCTCGCCGCCCTGCTGCGGCGCTTCCGGGTGCGCCTGACCAAGAACAGCGCGCTGCAGCTGTTCCCGGCGATCACGCTGCGCCCCACGAAGCCGGTCGAGCTGGACCTGCAGCTGCGCTGAGGGCCTGTACACGAACCACCACCCACCCTCCGGGTCAGTGCGCTGGCGGGAATGGAGCCGACGCGTCCAGACCCCGGCGGAAGCGGAGCGAAGGCCGTCCCCGAACGGGCCGCGGGGTTCGTTCACAGGCCCTGAGGGCGGCGGGCGCGCGGCCTCAGGCCAGCGCGGGCGGGACCGGCGGCCCCCAGGGCGTGCAGCCGGTGGCCGGGCCAAAAGCGCAGTCGTAGGCCGCGTCGAAGTCATCGGGGAAGGACAGAGTGCAGGAGGCTTGCAGGTCGAGGCAGCAGTCGGCGAGGGCCTCGGGGGCCACGTCGACGCAGCCCTCGGCGAGGTCACCGCCGCCGCTGTCTTCAGCGTCGCCGCCGCTGTCTTCGGCGAGACCGCCGCTGTCGGCGCCGTCGACGGCGGCGCCGCTGTCGCCCGCGGTCAGGGCGCCGCCCCCGGGGCCACCGCCGGTGGGCTTGCCGGCGCAGGCGCCGAGGCCCAGCGCGAGGGTGGCGGAGAGGGCGGCCTGCAGGGCGCGGAGGTGCAGGTCGGCGCGGGCGGAGGGGGTCTGTGCGCGGGTCATGGTCGGCTCCGGTGCCCCGGGCTGTGCGGGGCGGCTGTGGGGGTCGGCGGGCCGCGCCAGCGGCGCGGGCTGGGGTCTGGAGGCAGGGCCGCGTGGACGCGCGCCCCGGCGGACGGTCTGCGATGCACACAGGCAAACCCCATCCGCATCACCCAGACCAGTGGGGTTGTGCGCTCAAGCCGCCAGGGCCTCGGGCCGGCGCTGGGCGGCGGCCCAGGCCGCCCCCGCCCGCAGGCCGGCCGCCTCGAGCTGGGGCACGATGACCTCGCCGAGGGTGGCGAAGAACAGCGCCCGGGCGTCGGCCCCGCGGCAGACCCCGGCGGCGGGCAGCCCGGGGTCGTCGGGCAAGGCCGTGAGGGGCAGAAGCGGCAGCTCGTGGGCGATCTGGTGGGCCAGCGCCACCTCGAGGTAGGCCTCGAGCCGGGCCCGGGCGGCGGCGTCGAGGCGCGGCAGCAGGGCGCCCAGCGTGGCCCAGCCGAGGCGGGCGTGCTGGACCTCGTCGGCCAAGATCTGCCCGAGCAGGGCGCGCAGCGGCCCCTCGGGCAGCTCGAGGTGCTCGGCGCGGATCAGCGAGACGGCGACGGTCTCGCTGATGCAGCCCACCGACACGATGTTCCAGACGAAGGCCTCGAGCGGCGGCAGGTGGGCGTGGGCGGGCAGCGGGCGCAGCGCGGGCAGCGGCGCGACGGCAGACCCACCCAGCGCCACCACCACCCCGGCGCACTGCTCGGCGTGCCGCAGCTCGTCGCCGGCCGCGGCGGCGAGGCCCGGCAGCAGCCCGGCGGGCACGCCGGCCCGCATCGCCTGGGGCAGCAGGCTGGCCCAGACCTGGGCGCTGCAGTGCTCGTTGACCATGCGCCCGGCCCAGGTGCGCCGCGCGACCGCCCGCCCCGCGGGGCCCAGCGCCGGCAGCGCGCCCGCGGGCAGGGGGCGGGCCACCGCCGCCAGATCGAGCAGGACCGCAGCATCGGACGCGGCCGCGGAGGACAGATCGACAGAGAGGTCAGGATTCGGGCTGATCATGGCGGACTCCGGAGCGGTGGACCCGGCGGTCTCACCGGGCCCACACACCGTAGCCGCGCCGATTGCCAGGGAGAAGCAGCATGTTACGGACAGCGTTGTTCACCTCCGCCGAACAATCTCCCAGCCGCCCAGCCGCCCAGCCGCCCAGCCGCCCAGCCGCTGACCCGGCCCTGACCCCACCACCAGCAGCCGAGGCCTCCGCGGCGCCCCACCTCATCGCCCACATCAGCCCCAAAACGCGCCGACCCGGGGGGCCCGGTCTTGGAGAACCGGCAAAGGGGGGCCGTTGCGCGCCGCTGCGCGGCGCCCCGCCGCGCAACGGCGGCGCGCGGGCCCCCCTTGG
>JBJONS010000288.1:0-2927 GCA_046051725.1 Pseudomonadota bacterium
GCGGTGCCCTCCGCGCCGACCCGCACGCACGACGCCAGCCCCGCGATCGTGGTCGTGGGGGCGCGTGAGCACAACCTCAAGGGCCTCGACCTCAGCATCCCGCGGGGCAGCTTCACGGTCATCACGGGCCTGTCGGGCTCGGGCAAGTCTTCGCTGGCCTTCGACACGCTGTACCAAGAGGGGCAGCGGCGCTTCCTCGAGTCCTTGTCGGCCTACGCCCGGCAGTTCCTCGGCTCGATGGAGAAGCCGAAGGTCGAGCGGGTCGAGGGCCTGTCGCCGACCTTGTGCATCGACCAGAAGACCGTCAACCGCAACCCCCGCAGCACGGTCGGCACGGTCACCGAGATCCTCGACCACCTGCGCCTGCTGATGGCCCGGCTCGGCACCCCGCACTGCCCCCGCTGCGACCGCGCCCTGTCCCGCACGGGCCCCGGCGAGGTGGTCGACCGCCTGCTGCGGGATGAGGCCGAGGCCTGGATCACCGTGATGGCGCCGATCGTGCGCGAGCGCAAGGGCGAGTACCGCAAAGAGCTCGCCGAGGCCCTCGCCCAGGGGTGGCTGCGCGCGCGGGTCGACGGCGCGCTGCGGCGCCTCGATGAAGACATCCCGCTGGGCCGCTACGAGAAGCACACCATCGAGCTGGTCGTCGACCGGGTGCGGGCGCGCCCCGAGGCGCGGGCCCGCCTGGTCGAGGCCATCGAGCAGGCGGCGGGGCGGGCCGAGGGCACCGTCAGCCTCCTGATCCGCGCCGACGGCGCGGACGACGAGCGCTACGAGCTGGTCGGCATGAGCCGCAGCTGCCCCGAGCACGGCGTCACCGCCCCCGAGCTCGAGCCGCGGCTGTTCAGCTTCAACGCACCCCAAGGCATGTGCGCGAGCTGCTCGGGCCTCGGCTACCTCGAGGACTTCGACCTCGACCTGCTGCTCGACGAAGACGCACCGGTCGACCAGTGCCTGCGCGCGCTGGGCGAGGACGACAACCTGCCGTTCACGGTGGTCTCAGGCGACAGCCTGCGCCAGCTCTGCGCGGGCCTCCGGGTGGCGCCCAAGACGCCGCTCAAGGCGCTCCGGGCCGAAGACCGCGCGGCCCTCCTCCACGGCTGCCCGGTCGAGATCGAGGTCACCCGCCGCCACGAGGGGCGGACCAGCACCACCCGTCGGCCCTGGCCGGGCCTGCTGCCGGTGGTGCGTGAGGTCTGGAAGTACACCTACCTCAAGCGCCTGCAGCCCTACCGCCGGCAGCAGCCCTGCGCCGACTGCGGGGGCGCGCGCTTGAACCCGCTGGCCCGCGCGGTGCGCTTCCGCGGCCAAGACATCGTCAGCCTGACCACGCTGACCGTCGAGGGCGCGCAGCGCTGGGTGGGCGCCCTGCACCTCGACGGCCCCGAAGAGCGGGTGGGCGCCCCCATCCTCAAAGAGCTCCGGGCCCGGCTCGGCTTCTTGCAAGAGGTCGGACTCGGCTACCTGGGCCTGGACCGCTCGGCGGCGACCCTGAGCGGCGGCGAGGGCCAGCGCATCCGGCTCGCCGGCCAGGTCGGCGCGGGCCTCCAGGGCGTCACATACGTGCTTGACGAGCCGAGCATCGGCTTGCACGCGCGCGACCAGGGCCGCTTGCTCCGCGCGCTGACCGCGTTGCGAGACAAGGGGAACACCGTCCTGGTCGTCGAACACGACCCGATGACCATGGCGGCAGCGGACTACCTCGTCGAGATCGGCCCAGGCGCGGGCGTCGAGGGCGGGCGCCTCATCGCCAGCGGTTCCCCCGCAGAGTTCCTGCGGTCCAACGCGCTGACCGCGCGGTTTCTCCGCGGCGAGCAGCGCATCCTCGCCCCCACTGTCCGCCGACCGACCGACGGCCCTGCGCTGACCCTGCGCGGCGCCCGAGCGCACAACCTCCGCGGCCTCACCCTCCGGGTGCCCCTGCGGACCCTCACCGTGGTCACCGGGGTCAGCGGCTCGGGCAAGTCGACCCTGGTGCTGCAGACCCTCACCCGCGCGCTGGCGGCCCGCCTGCACGGCGCGACTGAGCCGGCGGGGCCCTTCGACGCGCTCGAGGGCGTGGAGCACGTCGACAAGGTCGTCCGCATCGATCAGGACCCGATCGGCCGCACGCCGCGCTCAAACCCGGCCACCTACACCGGCGCGATGGACCACATCCGCGACCTGTTCGCCGCGCTCCCCGAGAGCCGGGCGCGGGCCTACAAGAAGGGCCGGTTCAGCTTCAACGTGGCCGGCGGGCGCTGTGAGGAGTGTAAGGGCGCCGGTGTCATCACCGTCGAGCTGCAGTTCCTCGCCGATGTTGAGCTCCCCTGTGAGGCCTGCGGCGGCAAGCGGTTCAACCCCGAGACCCTTGAGCTGCGGTACCGCGGGCGCACCATCACCGAGGTGCTCGACCTCAGCATCGACGAGGCCGCGGCGATCTTCCTGCAGCACCGCGCCCTGCGGCGCATCTTCGACACCCTCGTCGAGGTGGGCCTCGGCTACGTCAAATTGGGCCAGCCGAGCACGACGCTGTCCGGCGGCGAAGCGCAGCGCATCAAGCTCGCCGCCGAGCTCGCCCGGCCCCAGCCCGCCCGCACCCTGTACGTGCTCGACGAGCCGACCACCGGGCTCCACATGGCCGACGTGCGCCGGCTGCTCGGCTGCCTGCAGCAGCTGGTGGACCGCGGGCACACGGTGCTGGTGGTCGAGCACGACACCGACGTCATCAAGTGCGCCGACCACCTCATCGATCTCGGTCCGGAGGGCGGCGCGGGCGGCGGACTGATCGTCGGCGAAGGGCGCCCCGAGCAGCTCGCGCGCCTGGACACGCCAACCGGCCGCGTACTCGCCGAGGTGCTCGCGCAAGAGGCCCGTTTCGACGCCGCGCCCGGACTGGTGATGGCCGCCGAGCGCCCCCCGGCGCCGTGGGGGCTCGCCGCCGCGCC
>JBJONS010000289.1:0-9997 GCA_046051725.1 Pseudomonadota bacterium
CTCCAGCGGGTTCGTCGCCCGCCGCTCGAGCGCGGGGCGCGGACGCCCCACCGCCACGCCGACCCCAATGAGCAGCGCGGGGCGGAGGGCCACGGTCAAGGCCTGGGTCTGGGTCCAGCACCGGCGCCACGCGACGTCCATCACCGCGCCGCGGACCGGTCGCCCGTCGGGGAGCGCTGCGCCGTCGACCGCGCGTGCGAGCCGCGCCGCTGGGTTGTCTTGCACGTCTCCGAACGGCCCAAAACCCATGACCAAGGCGCAGCTCATGGCGTGGCCGCGACCCGGATGAGCAGCTCCTCGGCGTGGACCATGGGCCAGGCGCGGACGGTCATGACCACCCCGGCGCGCCCGGCGCGGAGCTCGCCGATCCGGTCCCCGCCGATGGGGATCTGCATGTAGCCGAGCAGGTGCCCGGGCTTGACCCGCGCGCCGACCCGCACCTCGGGGACGAAAAAGCCGCCGCAGGGCGCGCGGTGCGTCTCGATGTCCCCCCGGGTCACGTCGGCGACGGTCTCGGCGGGGCCGATCGGCGGGCTCATGCCCAGGTGGGTCAGCAGGCGGTGCAGGCCGCGGGCCAGCGTGCCGCTGTGCTCGGTGTCCAGCGTGATGCCGCGGCCGCCGACCACGTGCAGCGCCGCGCGCCCGACCCGTCGCCAAGCCCCGACCAGCCCGGTCCCGTCGAGCTGCTCGCCGGCCCGGCGCCAGACCAGCGGCAGGCCCATGGCCCGGGCCAGCTCGAGCTCGCGGCCGCTGAGCGGCGCGCGGACCTGGGGGAGCTCGCGGACATGGGGCGCGCCGCTGTGCACGTCGACGCACACGTCGGCCTCGGTGTGCGCGATCAGCGCGGCCGCGATGCGCTCGACGCTGGTGCCCCGCGGGTCGCCCGGAAAGGCCCGGTTGAGGTCGCGGTCATCGAAGGGCCAGCGCTTGACGCCCTCGTCGCCGCCGAAGGTGTTCACGAGCGGGAACAGGTGGACCGTGCCGCGGGGCGGCTGGACCTGCAGCGAGCTCGCCAGCAGGTTCACGGCGTGCATGCTGTTGAGCTCGTTGCCGTGCAGCCCGGCGACGATCGCCACCACCGGGCCGCCCTGCCCAAAGGTGAGCCGGTGCAGCTCATAGGCACGGCGGTAGGGCGCTTCGAGCGAGAAGACGACGGTCATGCGGCCACCACGCGGGCGACGACGGTGCCCGGGAACACGACGGGGAGCTCACGGATCGCGAGGATGCGGCCGGTCATCGGGCTGGGCACGATCTCGCGGACCTCACCGGTGGTCGGATCGACCACGCGCCCCAGCTCTTCGCCCTCCTGCACGCGCTTCCAGATGGCCAGCGCCGGCAGGAACAGCCCGCCGCGCTCGGTGCGGACCCGTTGGACTTGGCCGTCGTTGGCGAGCACCGGTCGCGCCAGGGCCGCCCAATGGAACGGCAGCTCACCCTCCCCGAGGATGCCCATCGTCGCGAGCAGGTTGAGCAAGCCGTCGGTCAGGTCCTTGCCGACCCCGGGGGTCAGGCGGTTGCCGGTGCCGCCCTCGAGGACGATGGCGCCAGCGTGCTGGTGCGCGAAGGTCGACGAGGCGGCGGGGCCCGGGGTGCGCTCCCACACCACGGTCACGTTGAGCCGCAGCGCGCGCTCGGCGGCGAGGGCCTCGCCGGGGCGCACGTGGGCCTGGGTGACCTCAGAGAAGGCGGCCCGCGCGCCGCGGACCTCGACGACCTGGTCGGCGCCCTGCACGTCGCGGTTGAGCGCGGCCGCGACCCGCTCGGGCGGGTGCCCGTCGTCGTCGCCCGGGAAGAGCCGGTTCAGATCGCTGTCGAAGAAGGGCCAGCGGGGCACGCCGCGGTGCGCGGCGAGCGGGTTCGCGCAGGGGTAGACGTCCACCGTGCCGGCGAGGCGCTCTTCCACCCCCGTGAGGAAGGTGATGAGCTCGTGTGCGACGCGGACCCCCTCGGGGGCGTCGCCGCGGATCCCCGCCACGACCGCGACGCGGGGGCCGGGGCCGCCGGTGAAGCGCCGACGGACCACCGAGACGGTGTCCCCGCTCGGCAGCTCGACCTCGATGACCGGGTGATGTTGGGGCACCAGCGGCTCCGTCCATTGGGTGGGCGTTCAACGACGGGCCAGGGCCCGCAGGTGCTGTGGAGCTTATCGCCCGCAGGCGGACGGGGCAGCCGGGGAGTCGGCGGGCCACCCGCGCAGCCCCTGCAAGCACAGGGCCCTCCGCGGCGTTGGGGGCGTGGAGGTGCGGATGCCCGTCCCCGTGGCGACCCTCGGACTCGCGCTGCTCATCGGCCCGAGCATCGCGCAAGACAACCTGCTCATCGTTGATCTGGACGATGGCACCACGGTCGAGGCCGCGGCTGCGGCCCTCGACCTGCCGGCGCTGCGCTGGGTGGACCCGCGGACCGCCGACGAGGGCCTCGCGGTGGTGGAGCTCGGCGGCCCCGCCGAGGTCGAGGCGGCCGCCCGCCGTCTGCGTGGCGCAGCGCTCGTCGAGGCCGCCGAGCCGGTGCGGATCTTCAGCGTGATCGACCTGGACGCTCAGGCCGCCGGCCCAGCCCTCGGGGACGGACAGGGCGCCCCCGACCGGACACCGGGCCGCGACGCGCCGAACGACCCGCGGTGGGCCGAACAGTGGAACATGCGCCGCGCGGGCGCGCCCACGTCGTGGCGCGCTGGCGCCGGCGCTGGCGTGCGGGTCGCGGTGCTCGACACCGGGCTCAGCCGGGTGCCCGATCTGGACGGGGTGCGGGTGCTGGCCGGAGGGTCCTTCGTGCCCGGCGTGGACAGCGTCGAGGACGGCAACGGCCACGGCACCCACGTCGCTGGCACCATCGCGCAGGCCACCCACAACGGCGTCGGGGTGGCCGGCTTGGCCCCAGCGGTCACGCTGCTGCCCTTCAAGGTGCTCGCCGACGGCGGCTTCGGTCAGAGCCCGTGGATCGCCGCGGCCATCGACGAGGCCGCCGATCAGGGCGCGCAGGTCATCAACCTGAGCCTCGGCGGTCCACCCTCGGCCGTCGTCGACATCGCCGTGCGCAAGGCGATCGCGCGCGGGGTCGTGGTGGTCGCGGCGGCGGGCAACACCGGCGGTCCTGGCGTCGGCAGCCCGGCCTCGGTGCCCGGCGTGGTCGCCGTCGCCGCGCTCGGCCCCAGCGGGCAGCGGGCGCCCTACTCCACCACGGGCCCCGAGGTGCGCATCGCCGCTCCGGGCGGAGACAAGCGGGTGGCCGGCGGAGGCGTGCTGCAAGACACCGTCCTCGACGGTGGTGGCCTGGCCGAGCTGCAGGGCACCTCGATGGCCACCCCCCACGTCAGCGGGGCGGTCGCCGCGCTCATCGGCTTCGGGCTGCGCCCGGCCGACGCGGTCACCCTGCTCGAGCGCACCGCGCGCCCCGTGGATGGGGCGTCGACCACCGAGGTCGGCGCTGGGGAGCTTGACCTGCGGGCGGCGCTGGTGTCGGCCGCGCTGCGCCACCACCTCCCCCGTGCGCTGCTCGCGGCCCTGCTCGCCGCCGCGCTGCTGCCCCGCGGCGCCCGCGGTTGGGCCCGCGCCCTGGTCGGTCTGCTGGCCGGCCTCAGCGCCGGCGGGATGGCCGTGGGGGTCGCCGCTCCCCTCCCCTACGGCCTGGGCGCGCTCGGCGCGGCGGTCCCGCCGCTGTTGTGGGGGCCGCTGCTCGTGTCCAACGACTGGCAGGCGATCGCCGCGCCCCTCTGGGTGAGCGCCGCCCTCCCGGCGGGCGCGGTCTTCGTGTGGGGCACCCACCGGCGGGTCGGCCCAGCGGTCGGCGCGCTGGCGCTGGGCTGGGGGCTGCACGCGCTCCACGCCGTGATCGGGCTGCGGGCCCCGCTCGGCGCGCTCGGCGAGGGCAGCCTCGGGGCTCTCTGGCTCGGGATCAACGGGGGCCTGGCGCTGCTCGCCGGCCTCGCCGCATTTGGGGTCGCGCGCCTGCGCGCCCGCACGGAGGAGCAATGAAGGCCGAAGGAACCTACGAAGGAGTCCTCCAGCGCGTCGATCTGGGCGTCGGTGTCTGGGTGCTCGACCACGCCACCCTCGGGCGCCTGCAGCTGAGTTTTCGGCCGGGGGCCGCGCCCGGGCGGGCGCTGGACGGCGCGCGGGTGGCCGTGGTCGGCGCCCTGGCCGGCGAGCAGATGGGCATCGGCATGGCGGGGAGCCGCACCTTGGCGGTGGAGTCGCTGCGCCCCCTCGCCTGAGCGGCGACTTGCTCAGCCCGGAGGGGGCGCCCCGTCGGGGCGGCGCGGCGGCGGCGAGGCGACCGGCTCGGCGCCCATGCCTTCGAGCGCGGCCAGATCGGCGTCCAGCGCGTCAAGCTCGGTCATCAGCGGCGCGAAGCCGACATACCGTGCCCGCAGGTGGTTGAGCAGCTGGCGCTCCTCAACCACCAGCTCTTGGCGCCGGTCGGCGGGCAGCCCGGCCTCCGCCTCGGCCATGCGCGCGGCCAAACCCTCGGCCAAGGGCCCGAGGTGCTCCTGATCGCTGTGCTGGAGGATCTCGGCGGCGCGGGTCCACCGCGGGCGCGCCGCGCGGGCGTGGGCCTGGAGCGCGGCGTCGACCTCGGCGGGCGGTGCGTACGGACGGGGAGGGTCGGTGGGGGCATCCTGCGCCGCGTCTGCCGGCGACCGCGCGGGAGCCTGCGCGGACGCAGGGGGATCCTGGCGCGACTGGGGCGAACCCGCCGGCTGGTCCCCTCCCCTCACGAGGACGGCGCCGCCGACCGCGGCCGCTGCTGCGACCACGGGCAACAGCCAGCGCCGCCCTCCGCCGCCCGCCACCGGCTCAGCTCAGGTTGCGGATGGCCAGCGACACCACGGTCTTGTCGTCGCCGCCCATGTTCGAGGTCAGGCCCCACTGCAGCGGGCGCTGGACCTGGTAGTCGCCGCAGCGGCCCTTCATCTGCCGGAAGATCTCCAGCGGCTGCTTGACGCCAGTGGCGCCGACGGGGTGGCCGAAGCCGACCAGGCCGCCGCCGGTGTTCACAGGCAGGTCGCCGTCGAGCTGGGTCCGGCCGTCCCGGAGCAGCGCGGCCCCTTCCCCCTTCGGCGCGAGGCCGAGGGCCTCGTAGGTCATGAGCTCGGCGATGGTGAAGCAGTCGTGCACCTCGGCGATGCTGAGGTCGGTGGCCTTGATCCCGGCGTCGGCCAGCGCGCCGCTGGTCGCGCGCCGCACGGTGGTCAGCTCGGTGGGGTCGCCGTCGGTGTAGAGCGAGGACACCGCGTGACCGCGGCCGGCGATCTCGACGGTGTCGGCCAAGCTGCGGCCGAGCTTGGCCAGGCCGGCCTCGCTGGCGAGGAGCAGGACGCTGGCGCCGTCGCTGACCTGGCTGCAGTCGCTCATGCGAAGCCAAGGGTTCAGCTCGGCGTTGGCCAGGAAGTGGGGGTTCTTGTCGTTGGTCGACCCGGCCTGCTCGAGCGTCATGCGGGCGGCCTTCATGTGCGCCAGCGGGTTCTTGTTGGCGTTCGCGTAGGCCTTGACCGCGAACCGACCCAGGTCTTCGTCAGACAGGCCATAGGCCTCTTTGTAGGCCTTGATCCGCTTCGCGAACAGCGCCGGGAAGGTGAAGTCATCGATGCCGCGCTGGCGGCTGTAATGGGCCGCCCGCGCGAGGTAGTCGCCGCCGACCCGGGCCGAGGCCGTGGTCTGGATCTCGACGCCGGCGACCAGCACGAGGTCGGCGCCCGCGGCGATCGCGTCGAGGCCGGCCAGCACGGCGAGGCCGCCCGAGGCGCACGCGGCCTCGAGCCGGGCGGCGGGCTTGCCCTCAAAAGCGGCGTGGGTGCCGACCAGGGCCGCGCCCAGGTGGCCCTGGTTCACGAACAGCTCGCCGACAAAGTTGCCAATGTAGAGCCGGTCGATCGCGGCGGGATCGACGCCGGTGTCGGCGAGGCAGCCATCGACCGCGGACTGCAGCGTCTGCTCGAGCGTCGGGTTCTCCCGCGCGCCGAAGTCCTTGTGGCCCTTCCAAATGAAGTCGGGGTGGCCCTTGCCAAGGTAGGCGGTGTGGGCGCCGCCAGCGATGAAGGCGCGTCGCGCGAGGGTCATGGGGAGCTCCTTGCGGCGCTGTGCCGCGGGTCGGCTGCTGCAGCCGCACAATGACGACGAGGGAGTCGAGAAGGGCCCTGGGCGGCGCAGACCCGCGCAAGATCACGCGCTGGGCGCCGCCCGGATGAGGCCATCCTAACCCAACCCAGCCGTCGGGGGGAGAGTTCATGCTGCTTTGCAGCAACCTTGCCGGCCTCAGCCCCGCTCGGCCGGCAGCCCCGCCGCCTGCCAGGCCAGCATGCCGCCCGCCATGCTGACCACCTGGGTGAACCCCATCGAGATCAGCGTCTTCGCCGCACGTCCGGACCGCCCGCCGGACCGACAGATGAGGATCAAGGGCGCCTCTCGGTCCCAGGACGCGGCGGCGCCAGCGAGGCCGCCCAGCGGGCGCAGCTCGCTGCCCGCCACCCGGCCGAGCGGCCCGGTCCACTCGTCCGGCTCGCGCACGTCGACCATCCGGTGCCCCGGCTGGCCGTGGACCCAGGCCACATCGACCTCAGGGACGCCGTCTTGGATGGAGATCGGCGCCCAAGGGCCGGATGGGGCCGGCCGCGGCGGGTCGCCGGCCAGCCAGCCGCATCGCTCGTTCGCGGGCACCGCGACGTCGATCTGGGCCGGCGACGGCAACTTCAGGTTCGCCATGATCTCGACGAACGCGTCGACGCCCCGCCCGCCGCCCAGGCGCGGGTTGTGCGCCCGCTCTTCCCCCACCGTCGTGCGGGTGCGACCGAGGTAGTCGTGGCCCGGGTAGATGAAAAAGTCCTCTGGCAGGGTGAAGATCTGCGTGTGCACGCTCTGGTAGAGCTGGCGTGCGTCGCCCTGCTGAAAGTCGGTGCGGCCACAGCCGCGGATGAGCAGCGTGTCGCCTGAAAAGACCATCAGCTCGGCGTGGTGCACGTAGGCGACGCAGCCGTGGGTGTGGCCGGGCGTCGCGCGCACCTCCAGCACCTCATCGCCGAAAGCGACGAGATCACCGTGGTTCACGAGCCGGTCGGCGCAGGGGGCGCCGCCGCTGGCCGAGACGACCGACCGGGCGCCGAGCGCGTCGCGCAGCAGGCCTGAGGCCGTGACGTGGTCGGCGTGCACGTGGGTCTCGAGGGTCCACACGAGCCGCAGGCCGAGCTCCTCGAGGATCGCGCGGTCGCGGGCGAGGTGCTCGCGGACCGGGTCGATGAGCACCGCTTCGCCCGTGCGCCGGCACCCCAACAGGTAGGTGTAGGTGCACGAGGAGCGGTCAAAAAGCTGTCGGAAGATCATCGAGGTCCTCTGCGGTCGGGGTGCGGTGCCGGAGATGCACGGCACGTGCCAAGGTCGATGTCGGGGGCGAGACGACGATGATCCCCACGGGCACGTCGGCCTCGACATATGGAGGTGCGCGTCGCCACGGCATCTCGCGGTGGCCCCGCCCAGGCTGAAACAGTACCTTGTCCAGACCTGTTTCATGGGGTGTTTCATGACTCAAGACCCGAGCACCGCCACCAGCCCACAGCTGCACCGCTGGCTGCGCCACGTCGGCCCGGTCGAGGCCATCGTCGCCCTCGCCGAGCTGGCCGCAGACCAGGCCGGGCCCGATGCGGCGGTCTTCGCGGTCGATCAGGACCGCAGGGTTCTGTATTGGAGCGAGGGCGCCGAGCGCCTGTTCTTGCTCCCGGCGAGCCAGATGCTCGGCGAGCACTGCCTCAAGGCCAACCGCTGCGCCACGTGCATGCGCGAGTGCGGCCTCCAGACCCGCGGCACGATCAGGGGCGCGACGCTCGCCCTGCACCGCGCCGACGGCACGCCCGTCTGGGTGCGAAAAGATGCCCGGGCCCTCACCGCACCAGACGGTACCTTCCTCGGTGGTTTTGAGGTGTTGACCCCGCTGGGCACGGCCCAGCACGGGCCGGACGTCCCGCCTTCGGTGAAGCTCACCGACCCCGAGCCCGCGCACTCCAAAGACTTCCACGGGATCATCAGCCAAGACCCCGGGATGCACAAAGTGTTTGACATGATTCGCAACGTGGGCGCAACAGAGGCCAACGTGCTCCTCCGCGGCGCGAGCGGCACGGGCAAAGAGCTGGCCGCCAAGGCCATCCATCTCCAGAGCCCTCGGCATGATCGCCCCTTTCTGGCCATCAATTGCGCGACCCTCAGCCCCACGCTGCTCGAGAGCGAGCTGTTCGGTCACGTCAAAGGCGCGTTCACCGGGGCGATCCGTGAGCGGGCTGGTCTTTTTCGCGAAGCCGAAGGGGGCACGCTGTTCCTCGACGAGGTGGCCGAGGTGCCGCTCGAGCTCCAGGCGCGCCTGCTGCGGGTCCTGCAGGATCGCACGGTGGTGCCCGTCGGCAGCTCCAAGGCCGTCCACATCAACGTCCGCATCGTCGCCGCCACCCACACCAGCCTGCGCCAGCGGGTGCGCACCGGACAGTTCCGTGAGGACCTGATGTACCGCCTGCGGGTGGTGCCGATCTTTTTGCCGCCGCTGCGCGAGCGCCGCGGGGACGTCGGGCTGCTGTTCCGTCGGTTCATCGCCGAGCAGAACCAACAGGGCATCCGCCAGGTGGAGTCGGTCGCGCCCGAGGTGCTCAGGGCCATCGAGGCCCACGATTGGCCAGGCAACGTCCGCGAGCTGCACAACGTGGTGGAGTACGCCTTCGCCGTCGGTCGGGGGCCGGTGTTTTCCCTCGACGACCTACCACCTGAGCTGCGCGAGGCGGAGCCGCCCCCCGAGATCAGCGAGGTGGTCGACGACGAAGCAGAGTCCGGGCGGATCCGCGCGGCCTTGGTCGAGGCCGAGGGGCACGTCGGCCGGGCGGCGGCCGCGTTGGGGATGAGCCGCCCCACCTTCTGGCGCCACCGCAAGCGCCTCGGCATCTAAACGAGCGTGCTTGACGTTGTTCTGCCGCGCTCGGGCTCAGCCATCCTCGGCCGCCGCGTCGGGCGCTTCGATGGGATCGGTGGGCTCGCTGGGTTCGGCCGGCAGCGGGTCCTCGGAGCCCATGTAGCCGAGGGCCTCCAGCGCCTCTTGCAGCTCGTTGGTCATCGCCTTCGACACCGGCGCCAGGCGGCGGCCCGGCACCCGCAGCGCCCAGGCGCCCCGGGCCATCCGCAGCTTCGCGTCCGCGTGCGGGAACGGGAGGCGCGCGAGGGGCGCGTCCTCGGCGGTGCTCTGGCTGATGTCGAAGCTGGAGAAGCCCGCGCCAAAGGCCTCGTCGTCCCAGATGCCCTTGATCTTTCCGTCGGGGCTCAGGGCCACCTTGCCCTGCCGCTGCGCGACGAGGGGGAGCGGGTCGCTGAGCTTGACCGGCCAGTCGTGGACGAGCCCGAGGCTCTGGGTCACCAGATCCGGGATCATCGTGTTGCTCATGATCGGCGGCAAGGTCACCGTCGAGCCGGTCACGATGAGCGGGACGCGGGTCAGCGGCTCAAAGACCCACTGCTCATGCCCGACGAGGCCGTGCTCGCCGAGCAGCTCGCCGTGGTCTGAGGTGAGCACCACGAGGCTGTTTTCGCGGTGCTCGCCCAGGGCGGCGAGGACCGCGCCGAGGACGCGGTCGGTGTCCTCGACCGAGGCGTAGTAGCCGCGGCGGTACAGGTCCTGGTCGGCTTCATCGCCCTGCTGCGCGTCCTCGATGCGGAGCCCCTTGGTTTTCGCGACCTGTTTGGGCCGGATGCCCCAGCGTCGGCAGGCTTTGGCAGAGGGGCGCAGCGGGTGGTGTGGGCCGAGCAGGTGCACGTACACAAAATTGGGCTGACCGGCCGGGTCGGCCGGATGGTCCCACTCATCCACCTCTTCTTCAAGCTTGCGCGCGAGGTTGCGGTCGCCTGTGGGGTTCCACGCCTCAAAGCCCCGATCCAAGCCCAAGCCCTGGTTGAGCATGCTGTTGTTGTGGAAGGAGACCGTGTGGTAGCCCGCGTCCTTGAGCACCTCTGCCAGCGTCGGGAGCGCGGGCGCCGGT
>JBJONS010000290.1:0-2806 GCA_046051725.1 Pseudomonadota bacterium
TCGCCTTGCCCATCAGCTCCATCGTGGTGTTGGTCAGGCGGCCGGCCTCTTTGCCGAGCGCCTGGGCGTAGGCCGCGAGGCTGGGCACCGCGCTGGCCTGCTCGATGGTCGCGGTCACCTCGGTGGCGAACTGCTGCAGCAGGCGGCCGCCGCCCAGGGGCAGCTTGCGGCCGACGAGGTCCAGGGCCTGGATGTGGTTGGTGCCCTCGTAGATCATGGCGATGCGCACGTCGCGCAGGTGCTGCTCGACCGGCCAGTCGGTGGTGAAGCCCGACCCGCCCATCACCTGCATGGCCTCGCTCACGTTCTGGAAGCCGCGCTCGCTGCCGAAGGACTTGATGATCGGCGTCATCAGGGCGACGCGGTCCTCGGCCTCGGCGCGCTTGGCGGCGTCGGGGTGGTGCAGCATCGTGTCGTAGGACACCGCGATCATCGCGACGAGGCCGCGCAGGGCCTCGTTTGTCGCCTTGATGTTCAGCAACATGCGGCGCACGTCGGGGTGCACGAGGATGTTGTCGGCGGCCTGGCCGGCCTCTTGGCGGGCCGGGTTCAGCGAGCGGCTCTGGCGCCGGTCCTTCGCGAAGGTGAGGGCCGCCTGGTAGGCCGCCTCGGCCAGGGCCACGCCCTCGATGCCCACGTTGAGCCGCGCGGCGTTCATCATCACGAACATCGAGCGCATGCCCTTGTGGGCCTCGCCCAAGATCCAGCCCTGGGCGCCCTCGAGGTTGATGACGCAGGTCGGGCTCGCGTGGATGCCCATCTTGTGCTCGAGGCCGCCGCACGACACGTGGTTGAAGCTGCCGTCCTCGAGGAGCTTGGGCACCAGGAACGCGCTGATGCCCTTGATGCCCGGGGGCGCGTCGGGCAGGCGGGCCAGCACGAGGTGCACGATGTTCTCGGTCAGGTCGTGCTCGCCGAAGGTGATCCAGATCTTGGTGCCGCGCAGCGAGTAGCTGCCGTCGCCGCGGGGCTCGGCGCGGGTGGTCAGCAGGCCCAGATCGGTGCCGCACTGGGGCTCGGTCAGGCACATCGTGCCGGCCCACTCGCCCTTGATCAGCTTCTCGAGGAAGCGGTGCTTCTGCTCGTCGGTGCCGTGGGCCTCGAGCGCGTCGATGAGGCCGGTGGTCAGGCCGGGGCACATCGAGAACGACTTGTTGCACGCGATCAAGATCTCAGAGCCCAGCACCGCGAGGGTGAAGGGCGCCCCGCCGCCGCCGTGGGCCGCGCTGTGGGCCATACCGCCGAAGCCGGCCTCGACCCAGCCCTTGTAGGCCTCTTTGAAGCCGTCGGGCGTGGTGACCGCGCCGGTGGCGCCGTCGAACTGAAGGCCCTGCTGGTCAGCCTTCTGGTTGAGCGGGTACAGCACGTTCGCGCAGAAGTTGCTGTACTCGCCGAGCAGGGCCATCGCCGTGTCGAGGTCGAAGTCGGCCATCTTCTCGATCTCGGCGATCAGCGCCGGGTAGCCGAAGACCTCGAGGTTGAAGCGGATGTCGTCGAGGGGCGGCGTGTACTTGAGCATCGGGTCTCCTGGGTGCGGCCGGGCCGACCGGGTTGGGCAAGGGCGCCGTCTATCGGCTCGGTGCCGGGCTGCCTTGGGCCTGTCGCCAGATCCCCGTCAGGGCGCCGCGCTGGACGGCCACCCCGGCGTTAGCCGCCGCAGGCTGGAGGTCCGATGCGCCCGTTCGCCCGCCCCCTCGCCGCCGCGCTCGTGGCCCTCGCCGGCCCCGCGGCCTGGGCCAACGGCCAGACCACCCACGTCTGGATCACCCGCGAGGCCCGGCAGCTCGTCGCCGATGGCGCGCTGGGCGACATCGTGCGCGATCCGGCGCTCGAGGCCGCCCTGGTCCACGGCACCATGTTCCCCGACGGCGGCTACCCGCTGGGCCACCCCTACGGCGAGGCCGCCCACTGGGAGCCCTTTCAGGGCGCCTACCTCGCCTGGATCCGCCGCACCTACGGCCCGCCCTATGACGACGAAGAGGCCCGCCAGCACGTCGCCTTCTTGCTCGGGCTCGCCAGCCACGGCATGGCCGACCAGACCTTTGACGCCCACTACCAGAACCGCAGCCAGCGCTACGACGGGGAGCTCGGCTGGGCCGCCGGCGACAGCATGGACGAGGCCACCGACTTTGAGTGGGCCTGGCTGACCGGCCCCCAAGAGGTGCCCGAGCGCATCGTGCCCGCCGCCACCCTGGTCGAGGTCTTCGGCGAGCGGGGCATCGAGGTCGACGAGGACACGCTGGATGCGGGCCAAGACCTGCTCGAGCTGGCGATCGGCGTGGTCGGCCTGGGCAGCCGCACCGAGCTCGGCCTCGAGCGCTACCGCGAGGGCTTCCCCTGGGCGACCAGCCACATGCAAGACCCGGCCCTGCCCGGCACCCCGGCCCGCGAGGCCGAGGTCATCGCGCTGTACTGGGCCGAGGTCTGGGGCCGCCTGCACGATCTGCAGCCCGAGGACGCCATCCTGCACACCCACCCCGCGGCGGGCGGCTGGGTGCCGAGCACCGACCCCGACAGCCCCGACAGCCGCATCTCAATCACCTTCCGGCGAAGCCTGCACACCGACGACGTCGTGCCCGAGGCCTTCCTCGTCGAGGGGCCCGAGGGCCCGCTCGCCGTGCAGACCTGGCTCTTCTACGGCACCGACAGCCACATCGTGCACCTCGTGCCGGTCGAGCCCTGGCCCACCGACGCAGAGCTGGCCGTGACCGTGCGCGCCGGCCTGCCCGACCGCCTCGGCGGGGTGCTCGCCGCGGACGCGACCTTCACCGTCACGACCGAAGAGCCGCCGCCCGAGGACAGCGGC
>JBJONS010000291.1:0-3854 GCA_046051725.1 Pseudomonadota bacterium
AGGGGCTGGCGGGGGCGCAGGCGGCGGCCAAGAGCAGCGCCAGCGCGGCGCTGACCGCGCGACGAGAGGGGGTCGGTCGAGAGAGGGGCGGCATCGGGGCTCCGGGGTGGGCCACCTCAACCCCAGCCACTGCCTGCGCTGTCACCGTCGCGATCCCGCGGCGGACACAGCGCCACGATAGCCGTGCTTCATGTACGAGCTCCGCTCCCCCTCGCCCCTGCTCGCCGGTGTCGTCGAGCGCTACTGGTTCGTCGACGCCCGCGCGGCGCCCCTGCGCCTGCAGGTCGACGTCTTCGTCGATGGGCAGGCCGATCTGGTGTTCAACTTCGGCGCGCCCTGGCAGCGCGAGGTCCCCGGCCGGGCGCCGGCGCTCCTGCACCGCAGCGCGCTCGACGCCCAGCGGCGCCACCCGCTGCGGGTGCGGCAAGCGGGCGCGGTGCACCTGGTCGGGGTGCGCTTCGCCTTGGGCGGGCTCGGGGCGGTCAGCCCGCACCCCGTCGGCCGGTGGACCGACCAGACCCCGCCGCCCGAGGCGGTCTGGGGCCCCGCCGCCGCCGCGCTCGAGGCCGCGCTGCGGGCGGCGCCCGACATCGACGCGCAGGCCGCGCTGCTCGACGCGCACCTGATCGCCCACCTGCAGCCCCAGGGCGAGCGGCGGGCCGCGGCCGGCGTGGTGGCCGCGCTGCAGGCCGCCCCGCCGCGCACCACCGTCGGGGCGCTGGCCCAAGGGCTCGGCCTGTCGCCGCGGGCGCTCGAGCGGCTGTGCGACCGCCAGCTCGGGCTCAGCCCGCGCCTGCTGCTGCGCGTCGTGCGCTTCCAGCGGGCGCTGCGCGCGCTGATGCACGGCCCCGCGGGCACGCTCACCACGCTGGCCCACGAGGTCGGCTACTTCGACCAGGCCCACTTTGTGCGCGAGTTCCGGGCGCTCGCCGGCGGCGCGCCGGGCGCGCACCGCGCCTACTTCCCGCCGGCCGCCCCGGCCGACTTCGCCCCGAACCTTGTCGCGTACATGCAAGCCGAGGCCGAGGCGCCCGGGTGAGGCTCGCGGGCGGCCGGGCCGCGCCCGCCGCACCCCCCTCTCTCTGGAGCCCCGATGTCCGCCGACGGCACCCCCTCCTCTCCCTGGCAGCTCAAGACCCCGCCCGGAACGGCGAGCTACACCGCCTACATCGACACCACAGCGAGCCCGCCGCTGCTGGTCTGTCAGGTGGGCAGCACCCGCCTGAGCTACCTCGCCCGGGCGCTCGACGACCTCGAAGCGATGCTGCGCGCCCGCGGAGACTGGGTGCTGCTCGGCGCGGCCGACGAGGGCAAGCCCGCCGCCGAGGGCACCGTCGAGGCCTGGGCCCGCGCCGAAGACAACCCCGTCGGGGGTTGGTACGGGCAGCGGAAGGGCTACCGGGGCCGCTTCGCCCTCTATGTGCCGCCGGTGCTCGAGCTGCTCGGCCGCATCGCGCTCGAGCACGCGCCGAAGAACAACCGGGCGCGGGCGGTGGCGCGATGAGCGCGCAGCGCACCGACGGGCTCTTTCGCCTCGAGGTCAGCGTCACCGCGCAGATCCCCGCGCCGCCTGCCGCGGTCTGGGCCCGGCTGACCAAGGCCGAGGGCTACCCGCGCTGGAACTCGACGGTCTCGCGCCTGCAGGGGCCGATCACCCTGGGCCAGCGGCTCGAGATCGAGGTACCCACCGCGCCCGGGCGCACCTTCCGCCCCACGGTCGTGGCGATGGACGCGCCCCGCAGCATGGTCTGGCGGGATGGCTTCGCGCCCATGTTTCAGGGCACGCGCACCTTCACCCTGACCGATCACGAGGGCGGCACCACCACCTTCACCATGCACGAGGTCTTCGCCGGGCTGATGCTGCCGATGATCAAGGGCGCGCTGCCCGATCTCTGCGCGGTCTTCGACGCCTACGCCGCGGCGCTGGCCGCGTCCTTCGCCGACCCGGGCGGGGCGGTCGGCCGCTGACCCTCGCCCACACCCGCGGGCTGGGCGCCCGCGGCCCCCCGCCTGGGCGTCGCCGGGGCCCCGGTCGCCGCTCCGCCTGCGGCGGGATCGGCGCCCGCCCGGCTCGGTCGGCTGCGCCGACCGCGGCTGCGCCGCGCCCTGCGGTCGGCCGGGCGCGGGTGAGGTCCTGCAGGTCAGGGCGGCACCGGCGCAGAGGTAGGACCGCAGGCACGCGGCACCCTATTGAGAGAGGGCTCGCCATTCTCCATGCAACGGCGATCTCATCAGACCTCCTGTCGACTCGACCAGGCTTTGCCGCAGCCATGCCACACCGGCGTCTCCCTGCACCCGAGGGTGCCATACGGCGCGAATGCGCAGCGGGGGAACGGCGACCGGCGGGGTATGCAGGAGGCTGGGCGGGGCGCCCAGGGCCTCCAGCAAGCGTCTCGGCAGCGTCGTCACCATGGCTGAGTCGCGGACGATGTCGACGACGCCCAGAAAGTGGGCAAGGCGCACCGCGACCCGCCGACGCAGCCCGACTGCCGCCAGCGCGCGATCTACGGGCCCGCCGGGCCCGCCTTGGGGCGTCACCAGCACGTGTGGCATGGCAGCGAAGGTGTCGAGGTCGAGCGGGCCATTCAGCGGCACCTGTGACCCGACCATCGTGACCAGCTCGTCCTCAAACAGGAGCCGGCTGCGCAGGTTGACCACCGGGGTGAGCCCGACGTCAAAAGCGAGATCGGTCGTGCCGTTCGCGAGGGCGTCGGCGGGGCCGCCACTGGTGGTGGCGTAGGTCTCGACATCAACGCCTGGAGCGGCCTGCCGGAGGGCAGGAAACCAGACGCGACCGATAATCAGCTGGAGATAGTCGCTCCAGAGTACGCGAAAGGTGCGGACAGCTGTCTGCGGGTCATAGCTGTCCGGCCGGGTCAGCGCGCCAAGGCCCGCCAAGGTGTCGCCGAGCTGGTCGTGAAGAGCCTGGGCAAAGGGGGTCGGTGACAGTCCACCGCCGGCACGGACCAACAGCTCATCCCCAAGGTCGCGCCGGAGCTCGGCGAGGGTGTGGCTCACCGCCGACTGGGTGCGACCAAGCCGACGCGCAGCGCGAGAAACGCCGCCCTCTTCAAGGATGACAGCCAAGACCACGAGCCGGTTGAGGTCGAGGCGGGCAAGATCTTCGAGACGCATACAGGCTCCCATCGCCGCTTCTCATGACCTTGACGCAGCCGGCTGTCAACACCGCTCATGCCCGTACCGCGCACTCCAATCAAAAGCGCTCATGACCGTTATGCATGCACGCTCCAATCGAAACCGCTCATGACCGTCATGCGTGCGTCACCCGTTCCACTCGCCCCGCGGAGGGCATACGGACCGCGACGAACCGTGATGAGCATCCGAGGAGCGACCCATGAGCCGAGTGTCTCCCATCCCATCCCTTTACCTCTCTGTCCTCCTGTCCCTCGCGGCATGTGGGGGCTCCAAAGACAGCGAAGACACCGGCGGGGGCTCCTCCGACGACGGCGCTGACGGCACCTCCGACGACGGCACCGATGGCGCCGATGGCACCGATGGTACCGACGGGACGCTCACGGGGGCTGACTTGGTGGGCACCTGGGCATCTGGGGGGTGTGAGGCCTACGATGACGGCAGCGGCGGCCAGAACTACCTGACCCGAACGTTCATCATGACCGAGACCCAGTGGCAGCTCGAGCTCACGGTCTACGGTGACCCAGACTGCTCCTACGGCTTGTTCACCGCAGACATCGTCGGTCCCTACACTCTGAACGGCGCGGCCGCCGTTGAAGGGGCGACCAACGGCAACTTCGGCTTCACCAGCAATGTCTGGACGCCGCTGGTGGAAGACATCGCGACCGCCTTCGAGGGGAGCGGGTGCGGCAGCGGCGCTT
>JBJONS010000292.1:0-4944 GCA_046051725.1 Pseudomonadota bacterium
CGGTGGGCGCGGCGCTGGGGCCGGGCCGGCCAAGCCCCCCGCGGCGACCGGCGCGCCGACCGCCGCCCCGAGCCAGGCGCGCTCGCCCTCGAGGGCTGCCTGCACGCGGCTGGCGCGCAGCGCGGCCTCCGCCGCCCGCACCCGCGCGGCCGACACGTCGACCGCCGCCTCTTGGCCCAGCGCCGCGCGGCGCTCCATGCCCGCCGCCACTTCGGACCAGGCCGCGGCCGCCGCCGCGCGCCGGTCCAGCTCGGCCTCGAGCAGCAGCACCTGGGCGAAGGCGCGCTCGACCTCCCACCGCAGGCCGGCGGTCATCGCCGCCGCCTCGGCGCGCAGGGCCTCGGCGCCCGCGGCGTCGACCGCCCGCTCCGCCGCCGCGACCGCCAGGCCCCGCCAGCGCAGGCGCAGCGCGAGCCGGGCGTCCGAGCGGTCGGCCACGCCGAGATCACCCTCCTGCGCCCGCAGCTCGAGGCCGTCGGTGGGCGGCAGCCAGGCCGCGCCGGCCGCGCTGGCGGCGGCCCCCTGGGCGGCGAGGCCCGGGCTCGCCGCCTCGGCCCGGCGCAGGGCCTCGTCGAGGGTCAGGCCGCCCTCGGCCCGCGCGGCCCCGGCCCCGAGGCCCAGGGCCCCGCACAGGGCCAGCGCGCCGAGCGCCCGGCCGATGCGGGCCCTCACCGGGCCCCCTTGGCCTGCGCCTCCCCGACCGGGCCGGTCGGCGGTGATGCGGCCTCGACGGTCACCCGCTCCCCCGGGGTGAGCGCGGCGCCGGGGTCGAGCTGCACATAGGCCGGCCGGCCGTAGCTGGGCCAGGGTGTGGGGCGCGCGCAGCGGCTGGCGTTGGTCTTGGTGGCCGGGGCCAGCGCGAGCACGGCCGCGCCGACCCCGCTCACGGTCCCGAGCAGGGGGGCCCCGCCCTCGCGGGGGCGCACGCGCACGCGATCGCCGTCCTGCAGCTCGGCTTCCCCTTCGCCGAGGCAGACGATGACCCGGGCGCTGCGCTCGGGCACGACCTCGAGCAAGGGCCAGCCCTCCCGCGCCCACTGGCCCACCGCCGCCTGCACCGCGCCGACCCGGCCGGCGGCGGGCGCCCGCAGCTCGGCGTCGGCGATCTGGGCGTCGACCAGGGCGAGCTGGGCGTCCCAGACCGCCAAGGTCGGGTCAGCGGCGGCCGGCGCCGGCGCCGCCGCGCCCTGGTCCAGCGCGGCGAGCTGGGCGTCGAGGCCCCGCAGCTCGGCGTTCAAGACGTTGATGCGCACGTCAAGCTCGGCGACGGCGGCCGGCGCCTCGAGGCCCTCAGCCACGAGCTGGGCCAGCCGCGACCGCTGCCCGCCCATCGCGCTGAGCTCGGCGCGGGCCGCCCCCGCCTCGCGCTGCAGCGCCGCGCGGGCCTCGGCGGCGTCCTGGGCCCGGGCCGCCGGCTCCCCCCGGGCGAAGCGCCCCTGCTCTTGCCAGGCCGCGCGCTCGGCCAGGATGACCTGGCGCTGGGCGACCAGGGCGGCGGTGTCCATGCGCACGAGCACCGCGCCCTCCTCGACCACCTCGCCCGGCTGCACCCGCAGCTCGGCCACCCGCGCGCTCATCGGCGCGGCCATCGGGACGGTGCCCAGGTCGGCGTAGCCGTTGAGCTGCGCGCCAAAGACGGCGCCGCGGCTGGCCATGAGCGCGAGCAGCAGCCCGGCGGAGAGCGCGAGCAGCGCCAGGGCCCCGGCCGGCCCTTGCAGGCGGTCGCGGAGCAGATCGAGGGGGGCGCCGCTCACGGCCGCGCCCCCGCGCGCAGGAGGCGGTCAGAGCTCAAGGGTCGGGTCCTGCACGTGGAGGCTGAGATCGGTGAGCCCGTCGACGGCCTGCAGCGCGAGCACCAGCGCCGCGCGCCCCTCGCCCGAGCGCAGGTGCACCTGGTAGGCCTGCTCGAGCCGGCGGCCCTGCTCGACCTCGCGCATGGTCACCAGCACGAAGTGGTGGGTGTGCTTGCGCAGCACCTCGCCGACCGCGGCGCTCACCTCGGGGCTGGCCGGGGCGAAGAAGCGCACCATGCCGTCGAGCTGGTTGCGCGCGCCGTAGCCGATGAGGTGCAGGCCGAGGCTCGCGACGCAGAAGGCGACGGTGCCTGAGATGGCGACGACCGGCGCGCGCAGGCCGCAGACCAAGCCGACGCCCAGCGCGGCGAAGAGGAAGATGACGTCGCGGGGGTCGCGCAGGGTCGTGCGGAAGCGGATGATCGAGAGCCCGCCGGCGATGCCGATGCCCGCCGCCACGCTGTCGCCGAGCGCCAGCATGAGCATGCAGGTCACCAGCGCGCCGAGCGCCATGCCCTGGACGTGGCCCCGGGCGAAGGACAGGCCCTTGAAGGTGTAGATGTAGATCCCAGCGATGATCTGAGAGAGCACGAAGGCCAGCAGCAGGGCGAGGCCGGCCTCGGCCCAGCCCACCGGCCCCGCGCTCGACAGGCCGAGCAGCGCGCCGTTCATGCCCACCCCCCGGCCGGCGCCCGGCTGAGCGTGGGCGCGTAGCACTCGTCGACGCCGTGGCCGTACTTGCTGTAGGCCTGCCGGCTGAGGCCGAGGCGGTCGACCAGGCTGACCATCCAGCTCGGGGCGCGCTCGCCGAACTTGAGCTCGAGCACGCTGATGCTGCCCCAGGTGCGGGTGCGGTCGGGGCCGTCGAGGGCCCGCCAAGCGTGGTCTTGCGGGCCGAGCGCAAAAGACCGGGCCCGCTGCGCGCGGATCTGGGTGTCGACGCTGACCCGGGCGTAGGCCTCAAAACGCCCCATCCAGGCGCGTCGCTCGTACTGCACCAGCACCATCGGCTCCAGCGCGTGGCGCAGGCAGAGGTTCGAGAAGGGCGCGACCGGGTCATCCACCCCCACGGTCGGCGCGCCGCGGGCGGCCGCGACCTCGGCCCACCGCTCGGGGGTGATGCGCCGGCGCCACTTGCGGATCACGTCCCCGGTCCGGCGCTTGATCTCGAGGTAGACCCGCAGGTCTGGGGCGCTCGGGTAGGTGCGGACCCGCACCTTGAACCGGTCGTGGGTCTCGAGGTCATTGGCGTGGTAGAGCCGCAAGTCGAAGGTGTCCAGGTAGAGAGAGCGGATGGGGTAGGTGCCGGCGGGGCCCAGGTTCTCGTCGAGGGCGCACCAGGGCTTGAGCAGCTCCTCGAGGGCGGCCACCCGGTCCGGCGTGAGCAAGTACTTGAACTCCCTCCGCGGAGGGATGGTCGATGCGCGCATGCGGTCCCCGGCGGGGCGCCCCGTCCGCCCGACGGCGAATGATGGCAGCAGTGTGACAGACCTGTCAACCGGACGTGGCAGGCCGGAGCAAAATGGCCCGCCCATCGGCCCCGCGGCGGAGCGCGCGCAGATCGTGGACCGCGCGCGGAGGGCGCGGGCTCAGCGCGCGGCGCGGCGCCGGCGCAGCGCGAGGCCCAGCGCGCCTGCGGCGACCCAGCCCAGCCCGGGCGCCGAGGCCCCGCCGGCCGCGCAGCCCACGCCCTTGCTGTCGCTCGCGTCGCCCTCGGGCACGCTGGCGGTCGCGTCGCCCAGCGTCACGTCCGCGGCCTGCTCGGCGTCGACGCCGGTGTCGCCGCCGCCCGCCCCGGCGTCGCCTGCGCCGTCCGCGGCGCCGTCTGCGGAGCCGTCCGCGCCCGGGTCGCCGCCGTCGGTCGCGCCGTCGCCGGTCCCCGGGTCAGTGCCGCCGCCGCTCGCGCCCCCATCACCGCCGCTGAGGCCCATCTCCTCGTTGATCCAGTCGATGACCGCGTCGACCCGGGTCACGCCGGCCGCCGCGTCGGGGTCGTCGCAGAGCACCCGGCTGCTGCCGTCCATCATGAAGCCGAAGCTGTTGATGCCGACCAGCTCCCACCCGCCGTCGGCCGGCATGAGCGCCGCGCCGCCGCTGTCGCCCGAGCAGATGTTGGCGCCGCCGGCCTCATCCCAGGTGATGATCAGCCCGGAGTCGTAGTCGTACACGGGCACGTCGACCGTGCGCTTGGTCCCGCTGCCGCTGCCCGCGTCGCTCGAGATGCCGAAGCCGACGTAGGTCATGTCTTCGCCGACCCAGTCGGCGGTCACGCGGTCGGTGTTCATCGGGATGGTGCCGACGGTGGTGATGCCGCCGTCGCCGAGCTGCAGGATGCCGGCGTCGTTGTAGGGCAGGTCGTAGTCGGGGTGCGCCGCCGAGTAGATGACCGGGGCGTAGGCGGTCCAGCCGGCGTCGTCGTAGACCTCGGTGCCGACCAGGAAGTAGATGTCGTAGCCGTAGCGGGCGAACTCGCCGATGCCGTCCTCGACGCAGTGGGCGGCGGTCACCACCCAGGTGCTGTCGACCAGGGTGCCCGAGCAGAAGGCCTGCAGGTCGCCGTAGCGCTCGTGGTAGGCGACCAGGGCGCCGACCGGGACGAAGTCGCTCGTCGACCGCCCGCCGATGATCGGCGGCGCCTCTTGCGCGGCGGCCGGGGCGGCCCCGAAGGAGAGCGCGGCCAGGGTGAGCACGGCGGAGGAGGAGAGCCGGCGGGCGAGAGACATCGAGCACCTCGGGGGCGGAGCTGAGGGAGCGGCGCGGAGAGGGACGGGCGGGGACCGCCGGGCCGCTGTGCGCGGCGCGCCTGGACGGACCGCATGGTAGCGCGGCCATCCGTGGCCGGCGGGCGCCGGCTGTGAGGGCGCGGCAAGGGGAGCGGGTCCGCGCCAGCGAGCCCTCCGCGCGGGGCGCAGATCCTGGGCCCGTCCGCCCCTCGGCGGGCGCCGCGGGGCGCTTCAGGCCTCCGTCGGTCTCCGCAGCTCAGCCCTCCCCGTCCCAGGCCGAGAGCTGCAGCCCCGGGAAGACCGGGTCGCGGGCCAGGGCCGCGGCGCGCACGGCGAGCAGGGCCGGGCTCGGGCTGCGGCCGGCGGCCTCATCCTCGGCGATGTTGCACAGCACGTCAAAGTCGTCGAGGTGCCCGCAAAAGCGCCGG
>JBJONS010000293.1:0-9246 GCA_046051725.1 Pseudomonadota bacterium
CTGGTCGGCGGGGACTTGGGGGCTCCGTCGCCGAAGCCCTGGGCGCGGTCAGGATCAGGGTCGAGAGAGGGGGACTCATCCGGGCTTTACTGGATAGCTGTTCTCCCCTGAAGCCCGGAGCTCCCATGTGGACCGCCCAGTGTGATCGCGCCTCGCGCGCCGCCCCTCCCCCGCGCGCCCTGCTTTTGCTGAGCCTGCTGCTCGCCTGTGAACCAGAAGACAAGGACACTGGCGGCGGCGCCGATGGCGCCGATGGCGCCGATGGCGCCGATGGCGCTGATGGCGCCGATGGCACCGATGGCACCGACGGCGGCGATCCTGAGGTGCCGACCATCGAGGGCGCCACGCTCAGCCCCGAGGTCGCCATCGTCGGCGACACGCTGACCTGCACGCCAGGCGCGACCGCCGACCCGCTGGGCGAGGCGGTCGAGGTCCTCTTCGCGTGGGAGGTGGACGGCGCGCTGACCGACGCGGTGGACGCCACCTTCACCGCCCCGGCGCGGGGCGCGGGCGTGCGCTGCGGCGCCATCCCGAAGGCCGGCGACCGGGTCGGCGAGACGGCCTGGGCGGGCCCGCTCGTGATCTCGAACGCGCCGCCGACCGTCGATGGCGCCGACATCAGCCCCAGCACAGCCACGGTCACCGATGACCTGAGCTGTGCGGCGGTGGGCGCCGCCGACCTGGACGGCGATGCCCTTGAGGCCAGCTGCTCGTGGCGCATCGACGGCGCGCTGTCGGCAGAGGCCACGTGCACCCTGCCCGCGGGTGCGGCGCTCCGGGGCTCTTCGGTGGACTGCGGGCTGGCCGTGAGCGACGGGATTGACCTCAGCGAGACCGTCTACAGCGACGCGCTGGTCATCGAGAACGCGCCGCCGGTGATCGACTCCCACCGGCTCTCGCCCGACCCGGCGGGGGTCGACGACGAGATCGTGGCGGCCTGGTCGTCGACCGACCCCGACGGCGACGCGCTGCGCGTCAGCCACGCCTGGGCGATCAACGGGGTGGTCCTCGCCGAGACCAGCGATCGGCTGCCGGGGGGCACCGCCGCCCGCGGACACCTCGTCACGCACGGGCTGACCGTCGATGACGGCAGCAGCAGCGCCTACTCCAGCGTGAGCCTGACGATCAGCAACACCGCGCCCACCGCGCCGGTGCTGAGCCTGTGGCCAGAGCGCGCCCGCGAGGGGGGCCGCGATCTGGTCTGCGTGGTCGACGTCGAGTCCGTCGACGCCGACGGCGACACGGTCGCCTATGTCGTGTCCTGGACCCGCGACGGCGCGCCGGTCACCACGGGGCTGCTGACCACCGATCTGGTCGAGGACACCGTGCCCGGCGATCTGCTCGTCGAGGGTGAGTCCTGGGTCTGCACCCTGACCCCCGACGACGGCACCGCCGCCGGGGCCGCGGGCGTCGCCGCGACCGCGGTGCTCGCGCCTTTGCCCGACCTGGTGGTCGACGCCAGCACGCTGAGCCTGAGCGCGGGCGTCTACGAGTACGCGTTTATCGAGGTCATCAACGGCGGCGCGCTTGAGGTCAACGGCCTGGTCGAGATCATCGCTGATGACGTCTTCATCGACGGGGCGTCGATGATCGACGGCCGTGGGCGCGGCGAGCCGGCGGGCACCGGCCTCGGCGCGGGGGGCGGCTCTGCCGACAGCGGCGCGGGCGGCGGCGGTCACGGCGGCCCCGGCGGGACGGGCGGCTACGACGCGCCCGACACCCCCGGCGCGGGCGGCGTGGCGGTCGGCGACGCGACCAGCGAGGTCGTCGAGGCCGGCAGCGGCGGGGGCGGCACGGACTTCGGCGGGGGCGGCGCGGGCGGCGCCGGGCTGGGCCTGTGGGCGCCCCAGATCTGGATCGACGGCGGGGTCGACCTGCGCGGCGCGGACGGTGTCGGCAGCGCGCGCGGTGGCGGGGGCGGCGCGGGCGGCGGGCTGCTGCTGTCGTGCGACCTCTCCCTGCTGACCGGCACCTACTGGCTGGGCGGCGGGGCCGGCGGCGTGGGCGACAGCCCCGCCAATGACAGCGGGGGCGGCGGCGGCGGTGGCCGCTTCAAGCTCTTCTACGAGAGCCTCGCCTCGGACCTGTCCTACGACCTCGTCCTCGATGGGGGGCTGGGCGGGCCCTACGGCACCGCGGGGGTCGGCCAAAACGGCCAGCCGGGCACCGCGACGGTCGTGACCCAGCCCTGGCTCTGAGCCCCGCTCAGGCCAGCGCTTCGGCGAGGATGTCGTAGACCACGCGGATCCGCTTGGCGGTCCGCAGCTCGCGGTGGGTCACCAGCCACACCGGGAAGCGGACCAGAGGCAGGGCGTCGAGCACCCGCACGACGCCCGGGGTCCCTTCGGCGATGCGGTCCATCATCACGCCGATCCCCAGGCCGGCCCGCACCATCTCCCAGCCGACGACCGAGTTGGTCGACATCACGGGGAAGCGATCGAGGGCCAGCTCGAGCCCCAGGCCGCCGAGGTGCTCGAGGTAGCGCCCGCCGCGGTCGTAGCCGATGAAGTCGGCCCCGGCCGCCTCGGCGGCGGTGCGGGGGTGTCCGTTGCGCTGCACCCAGTCGGCCGAGGCATAGAACGACGCGGTCGCCTCGTGCACGAGGCGGCCGATCAGCTCGGGCTCGTGGGGGCGCACGTGGCGCACGGCGATGTCGGCCTCGCGCCGCAGCAGGTCGCTGAGCGCGTTCGACGACAGCAGCTCGACCTGCACGCCCGGCGCCGCCGCCCGCACCCGGTGCAGCACCCGGGGCAGCACCAGGGCCGCCATGGCGTCGCTGGCCGAGACCGAGACCCGACCCACCGCGTCCGAGGCCTGCCCGGCGGCCGAGAGCGAGAGGCGGTCGGCCGCGGCGCCCATGGCCCGCGCGTCGGCCAGCAGCCCGGCGCCGGCCTGGGTGAGGACGAGGCCCTTGCCCGCCCGCTCAAAGAGCGTGACGCCGAGCGCGGCCTCTAAGGCGGCGACCTGGCGCGAGACGGTGGGCTGGCTCAGCCCGAGCCGGCGCGCGGCGGCCGACAGGGTGCCGGCCTCGGCGGCGACCAGGAAGGTGCGGAGCTGGTTCCAGTCGATCTCATCCATGCGTTTTTGTATCGCCGCTCTGCGCACACCGCACGGCTGCGCATGACCCGCCCCGGCTATGAACAGCGCCCCACCCGGAGACTCGACCATGAACGCCGCCCCCGCGCCGCTGGCCCGCGCCCCCCTCCGCGACGCCCAGTTCTGGGACCGCATCGCCCGCACGTACGCCCAGGACCCGGTGGCCGACCCCGAGGGCTACGCGCGCTCGGTCCGGCGCTGCCAAGCGCTGCTCGGCCCGACCGCCCGGGTCCTCGAGCTCGGCTGCGGTACAGGCACCACCGCGCTGCAGCTCGCCCCGCAGGTGGCAGAGTACACGGGCACCGACCTCTCCCCAGAGATGATCACCATCGCCGAAGAGAAGCGGGCCGCCGCGGGGGTCTCTGCCGTGCGGTTCGTGGTCGCCGAGGCGACAGACCCGCTGCCCGGGGACGGTCTCTATGACGCGGTTCTGGCCATGAACCTGCTGCACCTCGTGCCTGATCTGCCCGCCACCCTGGCCCAGGTCTACGCGCGCCTCGCGCCGGGCGGGCTGTTCATCTCGAAGACGGCGTGCCTGACCGACATGAACCCGTTGATCCGGCTCGTGCTGCCGCTGATGCGCTGGGTGGGCAAGGCGCCGGCGACCGTCCGCTGCTTCACCGGCGTCGAGCTCGAGGTCGTCGTGCGGGCCGCCGGTTTTGAGGTGGTGGCGGTGGAGCGCCACGCGAGCAAGGGGCGCGACGCCCGGCCCTTCATCGTGGCGCGGAAGCCGGGCCCAGCCGGTCCCTGAGCGCGGCGAGGGCCGCGTGGGCGTCCGTGGCCAGGATGATGATCTGGAGCGCGGCGTCGAGGCCCGCGGCGTCGGCCACGGCGAGGCCCGCGTCCACCGCGGGGTCCAAGGGCGCATCGGGGAAGCGCAGGGCCCAGGCGTGCCGGGCCGCCTTGCCGACGCCCCGGTCGATGCCGATCTCGACGCCCTTCTCGATGCCGATCTCGACGCCCTTCTCGACGCCCTCCTCGATCCCCAGCTGCTGCCCCTGCTCCTGGGCGGCCTCGACCAAGCAGGCGAGCAGGGTCTCGAAGATCAGGGTGTCCTGCTGGTTCTCGGTCTGCATCATCGCCTCCAGGGTGGCGCGGGCGCGGGGGCTCGTCGCGCTGAGGATGAGCTCAATGTACAGGCGGCGCTGGTCGGGTGACAGCGCGGCGCTCTGCTGGAGCGCAGAGAGGGCCGCGGCGAGGCGGGCCGGGCTGGCCTTGTGAAGCAGGGCCCCGAGGGTCAACAGCGTGGGCGAGCTGTGCTCACCTGTTGATCGGTGGGGCGCAGGGACCTCGTCGGGCCCCAGCACCAGCGGCCGCAGCGCTCCCCCCGGCCCGAGCGTGATGGTGCGGCCGGCCCAGGCGGCGACCGCGACGGAGGGCGTGAGCACGACCAGCCCGAAGGGGACCTTGTGCCGCACGCGCAGCAGCGCGAGGTAGGCGGGCCAAGTCCACTGCTTGTCGGGGTCGACCTGCAGCTGGGCTTCGACGACGAGCCCGAGGGCGCGGTCGGAGCCTTCACCGACGATCAGGACCAAGTCGGCGCGCAGCTCGAGCGGCACGGGCTCGGTCAGCTCGGCGGGCAGCAGGCGTACCGGCGCGCCGAGGTCGAGGCCCGCCTCGGGCGGGAGCAGGCCCAGGGTGGCGGCGGGATCGTCGCGGACGAGGCGCAGCAAGGCCTCATGCAAGCGGGAGGGAGGCAGGGCGCACCTCGCGGGCGGTGTGCGCGGGGCTGAGCAAGGGCCATGCCACAGAGATTCGCCATGGAGGGGCCCCGAAGGTGGCTTGTGGTGCGTTGTTCTCGCCTGAGATACGAAGCTCCCCTCATGTCGGAGACCTGACGAAGACTGACGGATCCGTCAGGTCTTCGTCACCCCGCCCCCTGGGCCCGACGTGAAGGCGCCCCCGCCGCCTCTCGACGGTGGGGGCGCAGGGCCGCGGTCGGGTCATCGACCGCTGCAACTCAGCCCTTGTAGCCGACGTCGGCCGGCGGCTCTTTGGCCTCGTCGCAGGCCAACGCTGCGGGGGTCGCGCAGGCGGCCACGCTCGGCACGGCGTGCGCGGGGCCCCAGGCGGGCGCGGTCGAGGGCCAGAGGTCCCACTCCTTTGGCGCGTCGTTGCCCCCGCCGCGGATCAAGAGGTCGCGCTGGTCGGCGCTGTCGCCGAACATGCTGTCGTCGCCCTTGTTCCCGAAGTGGAGGTCGCGGCGGTCGTCGTTGCTGCTGCCGCCGTCGGGGTCGGCCGACAGCGTGTCGTTGTCTTTGCCGCCGGCGGCGATGGTGCGGGCGAGCGCGCCCTGCAGCCAGTCGTTGCCCTCGCCGCCCAGCAAGATCAGCGTGCTGTAGCTGTCGCTGACCGGGGTGCCACCGGGCGTGGTCAGGGTGTCGTCGCCCGCCCCGGCGTAGGCCAGCGAGGCGGCGAGGCCGTAGCGCAGCGTGAGGTGGTCGCCGCCCTCGCCGCCGAACAGCGCCGCCCCCATGCTCGCGCTGCTGACCGCCACGTCGGCGCCCTTTCCGCCGGCGCCGAAGCGGTCGACCTGCAGGGTGTCGTCGCCGTCCGACCCGAAGCCGACCGAGAGCTCGCGGCCGGTGTCGGCGCCGTCGGCGAGCAGGGCGATGTCGAAGCCGGCGCCGCCGTCCACGCAGTCGTCGCCGTCCCCGCTGAACAGCAGGTCGAGCGCGTCGCCGCCCCACAGCGCGTCGCTGCCCTTGGACCCAAACAGCAGGTCGACGCCGATCCCGCCGTTCAGCGCGTCGTCGTCATCGCCGCCCAGCACCAGATCGGTGCCCCCGTCGCCCTGCAGCTGGTCGGCCCCGGCGCCGCCGACCAGCAGGTCGAGCGCGTCCCCGCCGCTGCCCCAGTCATCGCCGTCGCCGAGGAAGGCGAGGTCGACGCCGCCCTCTCCCCACAGGCAGTCATTGTCCTCCCCCGTGAACAGCACGTCGATGTCGTCACCCCCGTACATGGCGTCGGGGCCCGCGCCGCTCCAGGCCAGATCGAAGCCCGCGCCGCCGCTCACCCAGTCGCCCTCGGCGTTCGAGAACAGCACGTCCACGCCGTCTTGGCCCTGCACGATGTCGGTCTCGTCGCCCCCGAACAGCAGGTCGACCAGGCCGGCCCCGCCGTTGACCGCGTCGCGGCCGGCGCCGCCAAAGCCGAGGTCCACGCCGTCGCCGCCCTCGAGGGTGTCGTTCTCGGCCCCGCCGAAGAGCAGGTCGATGAGCCCAGCCCCGCCGTCCACCAGGTCCGAGCCGAGCCCGCCGAAGGCCATGTCGATCCCGTCCTCGCCGCTGAGCTCGTCGCTGCCGCTGCCGCCGAAGAGCAGGTCGATCGCCCCGGCGCCGCCGGCGATGATGTCGTCGCCCAGGCCGCCGAACAGCAGGTCGATGCCCTCTCCGCCGCCGAGCACATCGTCGCCTTTGCTGCCAAAGACGAGGTCGAGGCCGTCCTCTCCGTCCATCGTGTCGTTGTCTTTGCCGCCAAAGACCAAGTCGAGGCCCGCGCCGGCGACGCCGATGTCGTTGCCCGTGTTGCCAAAGAGCAGGTCGAAGCTCGGGCTGCCGCCGAGCTGGTCGTTGCCCTTGCCCCCGAACAGCAGGCTGCCGAACTCAAGATCGATGTCGGTCTCTTCGATCTCGCCGGTGGCCGGGATGTGCAGCTCGAGCAGGCCGGCGCGGTGGTTGGCCACCGCGTCGTCGCCCCACTGGCCGAAGAGCAGGTCGACGCCACCTGCCCCCTCGATGACATCGACGCCCGCTCCGCCGGCGCTGACCCCATCCCCGAAGATGATGTCCGTGAAGCCGAGCGTGTCCTCTGCGGTGAGGTCAAAGGTCGGGTCGCCGCCCGAGATGAAGTCGGCGCCCTTGCCGCCAAAGGCCACGCTGCCGATGTCGATGTTGAGCACCATCGGCGGGGTGGTCGGCAAGGTGATGTCGTAGTCGGCGCCCTCGCCGAGGTAGAGCTCGTCGTCGCCGGGCCCGCCGAAGATGAATTCGTGCTGGTCGCCGCCGTGCAGCTCGTCGTTGTCGCGCCCGCCCAAGATGAGCTCGTGGCCCTTGCGGCCGTTGACGCAGTCATCACCGCGGCCGGCGACCAGCACCTCAAAGCCGCTCTCGTCGTCATTGCCGCGGATCACGTCATCAAAGGGCGTGCCGATGGCGAGGCCGAGCCCGGCGATGTTGATCTGAAAGACCCAGGTCGTGTCTTCACAGGCGTCGGCGCTGCTGTCCTCGATGGGCTGGCGGGCCGTCGCCGCGTCTGACGGGCCCGGGGCCGGCGCCACCACATTGGCTTCGCTGAGCAGCTCTTCGCCGCCGATCGCGTAGAGGGTGGGCAGGGCGTGGGCCTCGGCCGCCGCCCAGACCGCCGGGTTCAGCTCGCCGCCGATCACGTCGGCGTCGATGTAGGCGCCGAAGCTCGTCTGCATCAGCGCCTCGCAGTCGGCGGCCTCGAGCTCGCGCAAGGCGGCCATCGCCTCGGCGTCGGCGCCGATGGCCTCGTAGGGGTCGGGGGTGATGTCGTCCCACAGCACCTCGGGCTCGTCGCCAGCCGCGTCCTCGACGCAGGCCTCGATGGCCAGGCCCCGCTTCTCGAGCTCATCGACCGAGGCGTCGAAGCGCTCGTCGCGGGCCATCCAGTCCTTGTCGTCGACCGGGCCGCTGTCGCCGCGGCGGCCGTCGTAGGTCCAGCTCTCGTCGCGCATGGCGTCGGGGTAGGCGCCGACGAGGTAGCGGTCCATCAGATCGACCTCGGCGTCGAGATCGAGGCAGGCCTCGACGTCGGCCTCGGTGGCCGCCTCGTCGGGGATGAGCGCGCTGAGCTCGAGCGCGTTGCCGTCGGCGACGACCCGGTCGGCGGTGGTCTCGGCCTCGAGCTGGGCGGGCACTCCGTCGAGCGCGAGGCGCCAGTCGGCGGGGCCCGCGGCGTCGGCGCGGATCAGCGCGATGTCGTCGGTGTCGAAGAGGGGCGAGGTGCAGGCGGCCGCCGCGTCTTGGGCGGCGAGGGCGGCCAGCGCCACTTGGGTGGCGAGGCGGGCCTTGGCCTCGTCGAGATCGGCCTGCAGCGTGGTGTTCAGGTCGGCTGCCCCGCTCAGCGCCTCGGCGTGGGCCGCGGCCATCGCCGCGCCGTCGTCGGACCGCAGGCCGTCAAAGGCGGCGGTGGCGGTCGGCAGGTAGGCGAAGACGCCCCCGGACAGGACGCTGCCGGTCAGCTCGACGGTGTAGGGCGGGGCCGCGGTGGTCGAGGGGGTCGTGATGTAGGCGCCCGCGGCCTCGTCGAGCACGATCTGCAGCGCGCCGGCGCTGTCGGTGCCCGAGGAGCTGATGGCGCCGCTGCTCGGGTCGACCACCCACCACCGGTAGCTGTCGTCCGAGAATTCGGCGGCGAAGATGGCGCCTGGGCCGACCTCGAGCACGACCGGGGGCGGCGTGGGCTTGACCGGCTCGCAGCCGGCCCCGAGCAGCAGGCCGGGGAGGAGGGCGAGCAGGGCCAGGGCGCGGGCGCCGCGGCGCGCAGGCCGGCGGCGGGGGGCGGAGGACGCTGGGCGGGAAGACGCTGGGCGGGAAGACGCTGAGGAGGTGCTGGTGGACATCGTTCGCTCCGATCGCAGGGAGAGGGCGCGGCCGCCGGGCGTGCGCGCTCCCTGCAGCCAAGGGCGGTCCCGCCGCTTCGTTGCAGCGCCCGGGCAAAGGGGCGCATATTTTTCGACAGAGACCTGCAGCGCGTCGTCCTCATCGAGGGGAGGGGGCGCTCCTCCGAACTGGCGGGCCCTGCGGGCGCGGCGGGGGAGCAGCCGCTACGCTGGGCCGGCGGGGAGGGCGCCGTTTTGGTGCAGCCGGGGCAGCACATCGCGGGCATGCGGGTGGAGGTGGTGCTCGACCCAGGCCCGCCCGGCCCGCTGCTGCGCGCCCGGGCCCTCGACAGCGGGCGGCTGCACCTGCTGCGCCTCGGCCCGCCGGGGGCGGCGCCGCCGGTGGCCTGGGTCGGGCTGGACCTGCCGGGCCTGGTGCCCCTGGTGGCGATCGCCGACCACGAGGGCGCTCCGGTGCTGGTCTGCGCCTGGCGGCCCGGTCAGCCGCGGGCGCTGCGGGGCGGGCCCGCCGCCGTCGACGCCGCCGTCGACGCCGCCCTCGGCCTCGCCCGCGCCGGCCTGCG
>JBJONS010000294.1:0-13424 GCA_046051725.1 Pseudomonadota bacterium
ACGCCCGCGGCGGCAAGATCGGCCTCTTCGGCGGCGCCGGCGTCGGCAAGACCGTGCTCATCATGGAGCTCATCAACAACGTCGGCCTCAAGCACGGCGGCTACTCCGTGCTCTGCGGCGTCGGCGAGCGGACCCGCGAGGGCAACGACCTCTGGTTCGAGATGATGGAGGCGGGCGTCATCAACACCGAGAAGGACGAGCACGGCCACATGAAGATCGGCGAAGATGGCCTGCCCGCCATCAAGTCCGAAGGCAGCAAGGTCGCGCTGGTCTACGGCCAGATGAACGAGCCCCCCGGCGCCCGCGCCCGCGTGGCCCTCTCCGGCCTGACCATCGCCGAGAACTTCCGCGATGAGTCCGGCCAGGACGTCATGCTGTTCGTCGACAACATCTTCCGCTTCACCCAGGCGGGCTCCGAGGTCTCGGCGCTCCTGGGCCGCATCCCGAGCGCGGTCGGCTACCAGCCCACCCTGGCGACCGAGATGGGCAACCTGCAGGAGCGGATCACCACCACGAAGAACGGCTCGATCACCTCGGTGCAGGCCGTCTACGTGCCCGCCGACGACCTCACCGACCCGGCGCCGGCGACCACCTTCGCCCACTTGGACGCCACCACGGTGCTCAGCCGCGTCATCGCGTCGAAGGGCATCTACCCGGCGGTGGACCCCCTCGACTCGACGAGCCGCATTCTCGACCCCCAGGTCGTCGGCGACCGCCACTACAAGGTGGCCCGCGAGGTGCAGCGCGTGCTCCAGAAGTACAAGGACCTGCAGGACATCATCGCCATCCTCGGCATGGACGAGCTGTCGGAGGACGACCGCCTGATCGTCGCCCGCGCCCGCCGGATGGAGAAGTTCCTCAGCCAGCCCTTCTTCGTGGCCGCGCAGTTCACCGGCATGGAGGGCAAGTACGTGTCCAAGGAAGACACGGTGCGCGCCTTCGAAGAGATCCTCGCCGGCAAGCACGACAAGCTGCCCGAGGCCGCCTTCTACCTGGTGGGCACCATCGAAGAGGTCGTCGAGAAGGCCCGCAAGCTCGCCGCGGAGGCCTGAGCCATGTCCCTGTCGGTCCAGATCGTCACGCCCGCCGCCGTCGCCTGGACCGGCACGGTGGATGAGGTCCAAGCCCCCGGGCTCAGCGGTGAGTTCGGCGCCCTCCCCGGGCACGCGCTCCTGCTGAGCGCGACCCGGCCCGGCGTCGTCACCCTGCACCAGGCCGGCGGTCAGACCCGCTTCCTCGTCGGGGCGGGCTTCGCCGAGGTCAGCGCCGAGAAGGTCACGCTGCTCGTCGATCTGTGCGAGCAGGCCGGCGCTGTGGACAAGGGCGCCGCCGCCGAGGCCCTGGCCGCGGCCGAGTCCCGCCTGATGCACGCGAACCCCGACAGCGCGGAGTGGGTCGAGGCCCGCGCCGCCGCCGAGCTCGCCAGCGCCCGCCTCGAGGCCTGAGCCCCCGGCCGATCCCTCGCTTCGCCCTCGCGCGCCCGCCACCCCCGGCGGGCGCGTCGTCCTTTTGGGGGTCGCCGGCCGGTGCGGCAGGCACCTGCGCCCCGCCGCGGTCTGGGGCGGCTCGGTGTCGACGTGTTGCAGGGGGCGCCTACGGCGGTGCCCGGAGGATCGCGGCGGGCTAAGCGCGGCGCCCCGCGGCCCCTTTGCCGCCTTGGAGTCGATCATGGTCCAGCTCTGTCGGTCCATCGCCGAGTCCGCCCGCTTTCAGAACCTCGTCACCATCGTCATCTTGATCGCCGGCGTCATCGTCGGCCTCGAGACCTCGCCGGCGATCATCGAGAAGATCGGCGGGCCGCTCCACTTCATCGACAAGGTGATCCTGGCGATCTTTACGGTCGAGGCGATCACCAAGATCGGCGCCGAGGGCCGCCAGCCCTGGCGCTACTTCCGCGACCCGTGGAACGTCTTCGACTTCTTCATCGTGGCGGTCTGCTACATGCCGGTCGGCGGGCAGTACGTCGCGGTGCTGCGGCTCGCCCGGCTGCTGCGGGTGCTCAAGCTGGTCCGCGCCCTGCCCAAGCTGCAGGTCCTCGTCGGCGCGCTGCTCAAGTCGATCCCGAGCATGGGCTACGTCGCCCTGCTGTTGAGCCTGCTGTTCTACGTCTACTCGGTGGCGGGCGTCTTCATCTTCGGCCAGAACGATCCGCGCCACTTCGGCAGCCTGCCCATCGCGATGGTCTCGCTGTTCCGCTTGGTGACCGGCGACGCCTGGACCGATGTCATGTACATCAACATGTTCGGCTGCGAGCGCTTCGGCTACCAAGACTTCACCGAGATGTGCACCCACAACGCCGCGCACCCGGTCTTTGGCGCGGTCTTCTTCATCTCGTTCATGCTGCTCGGCTCGATGGTCATCCTCAACCTGTTCATCGGCGTCATCATGGGCGGCATGGAAGAGGCCCGCGCCGAGAACGAAGAGGCCGACCGCATGCTGAACCTGCAGCGCGACGGCGCCCCCTCGGTCGAGGATGACATGAACCTGCTGGTCGATAAGGTCAGCGAGCTGCAGGGCGAGCTGATGAACCTGCGGGTCCGGCTGCGCAAGGCCGAAGCCGCCCGGGAAGAGCCCGGCGCCTGAGCGGTCCGCGCCCCGCGCCTACAAGAAGTCGCCGATGCTCGGCACCCGCGGGCGGGCCCGGGCCGGGTCCTCTTGCTCGTCGGTCGCCTCGTCGAGGTCGGCCTCGGCCCACAGCAGCGGCGGGCCCTGCGCCTCGTCGACCGCCACCCCGGGGGGCAGCGCGTCGAAGAAGCCCGGGTTCGCCCGCGAGCGGCCGATCACGTCCCGCACGTGCACCCGCAGCTCGGCCGCCTGCTCTTCGGGGACGCCGAGCTGTGCGCTGATCTGGCTGAAGTTGCCCTGATCGGCCAGCGCGTTGAAGCCGCCGTCAGTCCAGCGCGCCGCGGCGGCTTGGCCCACCGCCACCGGCGAGGGCTCGGCCTCGGCCCGCGCCGGCAGCAGCCCCTGGCCCGCGCCGTCGAGGCGCTGAAAACCCGCCGACTCGTGCGCGAGCTGGGCGAGGAAGGCGGCCTTGCGCTGGGCGTTGCTGACGTCGGCGCGGGCCATGCCGGTGTTGACGCCCGGGAGCAGGTCGAGCGCGCTGCGCTGCTCAAGGTCGGGCGCGATCGCCAGCAGCTCGCGGAAGCTGACCCGGGCGAGCTGCGCGTGCTGCAGCGCCGCTTCGGTGAGCGGGTCGAGGTCGCCGGTCGGCTTGAGGCCCAGCGCCTCTTGAAAGGCCGCCAGCCCGGCCCGCCGGTCGGGGTCCCAGCGATCCGCCACCTCGCCGCCGAACCCGAGCCGCGCCAGCACCTCTTGGGCGGCCCGCGGGCTGAGGTGGGCCCGCATCCGGTCGAGCTGGGCCGCGTTGCTCGGTGGGCCGCCGAGGGCGCGCGCCGAGGCCACCGCCCGGGCGGGCTGCGCGGCGCGCTGGGGCTGGCGGCGCTGGCTGCTCAACGCGTGGCTCCGGTGGGCAGGGGTGAGCGGAGCATAGCGCGGGGCTCGGCCGGCGCGCAGGCCGCTGCCCTTGACGCCGGCGGGTGGTTCGGCGGAGGGTGCGCGGGGCGCGCCGACCCGACGCCCCTCCCGGAGGCCCATGCCCGCCGCTCCCCTCGACCTGCTCGTGATCGGCTGCGGCACCGCTGGCGCCGCCCTCGCCCGCGCCGCGGCCCGCGCGGGCCTGCGCGTGCGCGCGCTCGACAAGCGCCCGCTGGACGACGCCGGGGCCCGCTGGCTCAACGGCGTGCCCCGGGGCGCGTTCGCCGACGCGGGCCTCCCGCAGCCGCAGGGGGCCGAGCTCGGCGGGGCGGGCGGGCCCTTCCACATGATCGCCGGGATGGGCCCGCAGCGCGTCACCCTCGACGGCGAGGACCTGCTGGACGTCGACATGCGGCACCTCGTCGCGCGCCTGCAGCGGGACGCCCGGGCGGCGGGCGCCCAGCTGGACGGCGAGGCCGAGGTCACCGCTTACGCCGAGGGCAGCGCCGGCGCGGCCCTGACCCTGCGCAGCGGCGAGCGGATCGAGGCCCCGCTGGTGGTCGACGCCAGCGGGCTCGGCGGCCTCGGCGCCCGCCCGGCGCCCCGCCCGCCGGCCACCGAGCTCTGCGTGGCGGCCCAGGCCGTTTTTGACGTGCAGGACGAGATCGCCGCGGCCCGCTTCTTCATCGACCGGGGCATGGCGGTCGGCGACACCGCGGTCTTCACCGGGATCAGCGGCGGGTACTCGATCATCAACGCGCGGCTCGACCTCGACGACCCCGCCGGGCCGGCGCTGGCCCTGCTGACCGGCGGCATCCCCGGGCTGGGCTTCGCCTCGGGGATCACCCTGCAGCAGCGCTTCCTCGCCGAGCACCCCTGGATCGGCGCCCGGCGCTTCGGCGGCGCCCGCGCCATCCCGATCGGGCCGCCGCTGGGCGCGTTGGTCGAGGGCCGGCTGCTCCGCTTCGGCGACGCGGCGGGAATGGTCTTCGCCGCCCACGGCTCGGGCATCGGCCTGCAGCTGCGCGCGGCGGCCGATCTCGCCGCCCACCTCGCCGCGGGAGGCGCGCCCCAGGCCTGGACCGCCCGCTTTCACCAGCGTTTTGGTGGAGGGGCCTGCGCGGCCGTGGTCTTCGCCCGCCTCAGCGCCCAGCTCCAGCCCGCGGACCTCGCGGCGCTGTTCGAGAGCGGCCTGACCAGCCCGCCGCTGCTCTTGCGTGGCCTCCTCCAAGAGCCCATGCGCCCCGCTCCGGCCGCGCTGCCCGGCCTGGTCTGGCGCGCGGCGCGATCTCCCCGCATCGTGGCCCGCCTCGGGCCCTCCCTCGCCCGCATGCAGGCGCTGGAGCTGCACCACCTGCGCGTGCCCAGCGATCCCGAGGCCTTCGGCCGCTGGCTGCGCCGCCGCGACGCGCTGCTCGGGCCCGCGCCGGTCCGGCCCCCGGGGGTGGAGCCCGGCGGGGCCACGGCGGGCTGACGCCGCAGATCAGGCGTCGAGCCGCTCGAGCAGGGCCCGCGCCTGCGCGTGGAGCTCGGCGTCCTTGCCCGCCCGGGCCAAGCCCCAGGCCCGCTCGGCGTGGTGGAGCGCGCGGGCGCGGTCGCCCGCCTCTTCTTCGATGGCGGCGGCGGTGAGCTCGAGCTCCAGCGCGCGCTCAGGGGCGGCGTTGGCCCGCTGCAGGTCCCGCCGGGCCCGCTCCAGCCAAGCCCGCGCCTCGTCGGCGCAGCCCTCGGCGTGGGCGAGCTGGCCGCGCCGCAGCGCGCAGAGCCCGCGGAGGAGGGCGGCGCCCGGCGCCTCGAGCAGCGCCAGGGCGGCGTCGAGCGCGTGGAGCGCGGGCTGTCGTTCGCCGAGATCAATGCAGCAGAGGGCGATGTGGTAGTGCAGGCTGGCCGTCGCCTCGGGGTCTGCGGCGCCGTCGGCGGCGTCGCCGGCGAGGGCGGCCCGCAGGAGGGCACGGGCACCAGCAGGGTCGCCGGCCCGCCGGGTGAGCACGCCGAGGTCGTTCTGGGCGGTGGCCCGGTCGGGGCCGAGCAGGCCGCCCCCGCTGAGCGCCCGCCGCAGGTAGAGCCGGGCCCGCGGCGCGTCGGCCTCGGCGAGCGCCCGGCCGACCCGGGCGAGCAGGCGGCAGCGCAGCGGGGCGGCCACCCGGCCGACCAGCGCGTGCACGTGCGGCAGCAGGGCCCGGGGGTCCTCGGTCGCCGCGGCCAAGGCCTCGCCGAGCAGGGCGCAGAGGGTGGGATCGAGGCCAGGCTCCGGCGGGGCGGCCTGCATGGCGGACCGGACCGCCTCGCTCAGCCAGAGGCCGCCGCCGTCGCGCCGCGCCACCTCGGCGCTGACCAGCCGGCGGGCCGCGCCCTCGGCGGTGAAGCGGCTGCGGAGGAGCGGGCCCATCCAGGCCGGCGCGCCGTCGAGGCGGGGGGCGAGCAGCAGGCCCAGCGGCACCGGCGCGGGGCCCAGCGCGCCGAGCACCCGCAGCAGGGCGTCCTCTTCGGGCTCGAGGGTGGCGCGCAGGGCGTCGAGCTGCGCGCGCAGGGGGCCGGCCCGACCGGTGACCCGCGTGAGCTGCTGGGCGAGGCCCTCGCCGTCGCCGAGCTGCACCACCGCCCGGGGGCGCGGCGCCGGGCGGGGCCCACGGGGCTCGGGCCGGGCCGCCCGCCACAGCGCCCCGCGCGCCTCGGCGGCGCTCCACGGCAGCTCGTCCCCCGGCGCCTCGGCCGCGCTGGCCGCGCTCCAGGCCAGTGTCAACGGGGGCGGTCGCCGCGCCGCCGGCGCCTGGGGGGCCTCGGCGGCGGGATCGGCGGGCGCCAGCTCCTCTCCGTCGGCCTCGGCGGCGGGGCCCTCGACCGCGGGCGCGCTGGCCAGCAGCGTGGGCGGGGCGCCCTCGGCCGAGCAGAGACAGGCCCCGGGCCCCTGCACCCCAGCGGCGTCGGGGTCGGAGTCGATGAGGATGATGAGCCAGTCACTGTTCTCGGAGAGCCAGCCCCGGGCCTCTTCGGGGTCGGGGCGGAGCCCCAGCGCGCCGGCGAGCTGGGCGAGGTCCAGGTCGACCCGGGCCGGATCGGGGCCGCGGACGGTCCAGACCAGGCTGTGGGCGCCCACCCGGTCCCGTCCGATCCGGGCGAGCAGGCTGAGGCGGCCCGAACCTGGCGGGCCGCAGATCCAGGTGGTCTGGCCTTGGTCGAGGGCGGCGTGGGCCGCCGCCAGCGCGGGCTCTCGCCCCGTGAAGCGCCGCAGCGGCGGCAACGACGGGGCCACCCGGCCGATCCGCTCGCTGAGCGGCAGGCACCGGGACGCGATCTGGTCAATGCGGCGCAGCGCGGCGGGGCAGCAGCGGCGCAGCTCGCGCAGCACGCCGGCCGGCTGCACCTCGGGGGCGAGCACGGCGGCCAGCAGCAGCTCGGCCCCGCGGCTGCCGGCGGCCCGCCCCAACGCGGCGGGCGGCAGCTCGAGCGCGGCGCCCAGGCGGCTGCGCTCGGCGGGGCCCAGCGCGCCGATCAGCGCGGCGAGCTCGGCGCGTGCGGGGAGGAGCGGCGCCCCCATGCGATCCCTCGGGCGTGCGTGCGCGACCGGCGCCGCGGCGCGCGGCAGATCCGGAGCGAGGCCCTAACTGCGCGGGGCGCCCACGCGGAGCGCTCGCGCGCCCCGGCGCTGCCGCTACTTCTCTTCGGCCGGCGCCTCGTCCTTGCCGCGCAGCTTCTGCACCGCCCCGGTCAGGGCCGCCTCTGCCGACGAGATCATCTTGACCTGCCGGCAGGTGGGGTCCCACTTCTCGTCTGGGCGGCTGACGCAGTCAAAGACCACCATGCTGCCGGTCCACTTGGTCTTGACGATGACGTAGTGGGCGGTCTCGGCGGGTACTTGGCCCATCTCGACGGTCTTGCCGGCGAAGCAGCCAGCGAGGCCGAGGGCGGCCAGGGGGAGCAGTGCGCGGAGCGGGGACATGCGGACCTCCAAGGCGGGACCTGGGCCCGCGGGCGCCCCGCCTATGGGCCCGGCGGGCCCGCCGGGAGGGCCTGCGGGCGGCCCGCGGCGGCACCGGACCGTGGAGCTGTAAGCACGGGGCGGAACCGGCGTTGCTGGGCCGTGTCCGCTCGCCTGGAGGTCCCGATGACGCCCGCCCGCCGCCTGTCCCCGCTCCCCTTCTCTGTGCTCGGCCTGCTCGCCGTGTCGGCCTGCGAGCCGGCCCACCGCGGACCCGCGGCGCCCGCGCTCGGCCCGCCGACCGCGCCGGCGCTCGACCCCCTCTCCGGGCCCGCTGCGCCGATCGCTGAGGTGCGCGCCGATCCGGTCGGCGCGATCCCCGAGCTGGCCAGCGCGCCGCCGCCCGCCACGCCGATGGCCGCCCCCGACCTGCCGCTGGCCGGCCCGGTCGCCAGCGCCCCGGTCGAGGTCAGCGCCGCGGGCGCCTGGGAGCTGCGCCGGGCGGGGCGCGGCGGCGGCGGCGCGGACCTGGACATGGAGATGGGCGTGGTCGAGAGCTTCGGCGGCGGTGGCCTCGGCGGCAGCGGCACCGGCATCGGCGGCGGTGGCCTCGGCGCCGGCTCCATCGCGACCCGCGGCTACGGCGCGCCTTCAGGGGCCCCGGCGCCGGCCGCCGCCAAGGACGCCTCTGACCGTGCCGGGGACTGGGGCGGCGCCGAGGGCGGCCGGTCGGTGGGCCGCGCCGCGCCCGCCCAGCAGGCGGGCCTGCGCGCGGGGATGACCGACGACAACGCCAACTTCGACGCCTACCTGCAGTTCGTCGGCCGGTGGCAGGGGGCGGCAGGCCCCGCCGGTGCGCTCGACCGCCTCGAGGTCAGCGGCCAGCGGCGCGTCTTGGTCGAGGATGGCCTCGGTCGCCCGCTGCCGGGCGCGCGGGTGGACGTGGTGCGCCAAGACACCGGAGAGACGGTCTGGACGGCGTTCACGACCGGTGACGGCGTCGCGCCCTACTACCCGGAGCTGGTCGTGCCGGGCTGGGGGCGGCCGGCGCCGGGCAGCCCCGAGCGGGCGCCGCTGCAGGTGGTGGTCAGCGCCGCGGGCCAAGCGGCGCGGGCCACCTGGGCGCCGGGTGAGGAGGCGCTGCGCCTGCGCCTGCCGGTCGAGCCGCGGGCTGAGGCCGCCGTGCCGGTCGACGTCTGCTTCATCATCGACACGACCGGCTCGATGGGCGACGAGATCGCCCGGGTCCAGCAGACCTTGCTGAGCCTCACCCAGCGCCTGCGCGGATCACAAGCCGTCGACCTGCGCTATGGCGCGGTGCTCTACCGCGACGTCGGCGACCAGTACCTGACGATGGCCCACCCGATGACCGGCGATCTGCTGGCCTTTGACCTGGCGATCCAAGAGATCCAGGCCGGCGGTGGCGGCGACGGCCCCGAGTCGCTCAACCAGGGCCTCGCGGTGGCGGTCAGCGACATGGACTGGCGCCCGGGCGCGGCCAAGGTGGCCTTCCTCATCGCCGATGCGCCGCCGCACATGGACTACCAAGAGCCGGTGACCTACGGGCGCGCGGCGGCGGGCGCCGCCCACAAGGGCGTGCGGGTGCACACGGTCGCGGCCAGCGGGCTCGACGACGCCGGCTCGGCCGTCTTCCGGCAGATCGCGCAGATCACCCGCGGGCGCTTCATCTTCATCGAGTACGGCTCGACCGCGGCCAGCGCGGCCGACCACGGCGTCACTGGCCCGGTGGCGAGCAACAACCTCGATCAGATCCTCTACGACCGCATCCGCGCCGAGGTCGAGGGCTGGCGCGGCGGCCGCGCGGTCGCCGCCCGCTGAGCGACCGGCGCCGCGGCGGGGCCCGACTGTGCTAGGCTGGGCCTATGTTCTTGGCGCTGCACGAGTGGTGGGTGAGCATCGACTGGTACCGGCTGCGCCTCGGGCTGCTCGAGGTGCTGCTTGCGACCGCGTTCTACCTGCTGGTCGCCAGCGCCGTGACCTGGCCGGTGGTGCTGCACCCCAGCGAGGTGCTCGTCGGCGGCGGCGAGCTCGGCGGCTGGCTCTGGCGCCAGTGGTGGCATTTTCAAGAGATCGAGGTGCTGGCCGCCTCGGAGCTCGGCCTGCTCGACCGCCTCAACGTGCTCGTCTCGCTCGGGCGCTACCCAGAGACGGGCAACATCCTCGACATCGTGCTGCTGAGCTACCCGCTCGACCAGCTCTTCGGCTTCCCGGCGCACCACAACCTCAAGGTGCTGCTCATCCTCATCGGCAACGGCGTCTGCGCCTATGCCTTGGCGCGCACCGTCACCACGAGCCGCGTCATCAGCCTCGCGGCGGGCTGCCTCGCGATCATCAACCCCGTGGTCGTGTTGGACGTCAACAACACCGGCCTGCGGCAGGTTTTGCTGTGGTGGCTGCTGCTGTACCCCATCGCCCTGCAGCGGGCCTGGCGCACCGCGCGGGCCCTCGACGGCGTGGTCGTCGGCGGCCTGTTCGTGCTGATCGCGTCGTTCTATTGGTTCTATGGTCTATTTTGCGTCATGTACAGCGTCGTGGTGATGCTGATGTGGGCGGTGCGCGACCGGCCTCACCTCGGCCGGACCCTGCGCTGGACCTTGCCGGCAGCGGCGATCGCCGCGATGGGCTCGCTCTACTTCGTCGCGCCCTACCTCGCGCCGCGGTCCGAGGGCGGGTCGAGCATCGGCGGGCCGAGCTTGCCAGAGCTCACCTTCTTCCTGAAGTTCCCGGCCTACGACACAATCGCCGCGGCGCCGCTGCGGCCGAGCAACTACGCCGAGAACGTGCTCAGCTCGATCAACCGGACCATCGGCTCCTCCTGGCCGGCGGACTATGTCGTCAACCTGGGCCACGGCGTGATGGCCCTCCCCGCGGTCGCTTTCCTCTTTGGTGTGCTGCCGGCGATCGCGCGGCGCCGCCAGCGGGCCTGGCTGGCGGTCTGGTTCCTGTTCTACCTGGGCACCTTGGGGCCCTTCCTCAAGATCGGCAGCCTCAAAGATAACTCTGACGTGATCATGCTTGGCGACTATGTCATTCGGTTGCCCTATGCGTGGATGTTCCAGTTCATCCCGGGCATGTCGCGCATGTTCGCGCCCTATCGAATGGGCAGCTTGGTCGTCGTCGCCTCGGTGGCGCTGCTGGCCGGCTCGCTCGGCGCCATCCACGGCGTCTGGCGGCAGCGCCTCGCCGGACTGATCTGCGCGGCGGCCATCCTCGTCCAGCCGTTCTATCGCTTTGATAAGGGGCCCATCGCCCGCGGAGCCAAGGCGCCGACCGACTGGCGCCTGATCAGCCGGGTGAGCGCGATGCGGGTGCCCGAGTGGTACCGGTCGCTCGATCCCAACGGCTGGGAGGGCATCATCGAGCTGCCGCTTGAGCAGCAGCAGGACCTGCTCTACGCCTACCAGATGGTCCACCAGCGCAAGATCTACCGCTCCTGGGCGACCCCGGCGGCCATCCCGCCCGAGTTCCGCAAGGCAGGCGGCGGCGACCGCGCCAAGCGGCTGCGGTGGATGGCCAAGCAGGCCCAAGGCCGCGATCCGGTCGAGAAGGCCCTGCTCGACATCGGGCGGGACCCGGCGACCGCCGATCTCGCTGGCTTTAGCGACGAGCAGCTCGAGAAGGCCATCAGCCACGGTGATTACCGCTGGCTGCTGGTGCACGAGCGCGGCTACTTCCTGGTCCGCAGCCAAGAGGGCGCGGCGCTCTACCGCGACGCGGTCCGCAAGCTGACCGAGCGCTTGGGCGTCGAGCCCATCGAGATCGTCGAGCAGGAGTCCTTCACCTGGCCTGGGCGCGACCTGCAGTTCCCCAAGGGCCCGGCCTGGATCCCCTGGGCGGCCCAAGAGGTCCAGCTGCCGGTGCCCGAGCTGCCGCGCCGCTACTTCATGGCTGTCTACGATCTCGCCGCGTGGAAGGAGCAACGCGCGGCGTCCGTAGAGGCCGCAGCGCCGGACGCCGCGGCTGGGGGAGGGGAGCCCGCCGCGCCGGCCGAGGCCGCGCCAGGGGCCGCAGCGGAGGGCGCGCCCGCCCCGCCAGCAGCGGACGCGCCAGCAGCGGACGCGCCGGCCTCCGCGGCCGCGCCCGCGCCCGCGCCGCCGGCCGAGGCCCCGTCCCCCGCGGGCGGGCCCTGAGGTCCGCGCCCCCAGATCGGCCCCGCTGGCGCGCGGGCCGGCAGCGGATCTCCGCCGGCCGGGTGCGTCCGGTCGGCGCGGCTTGACAAGGGGCGGCGCGCCGTGGGTTCATGCCGGTGCTGGCGGCGCCCCCGGGCGCTGGCTAGACCGCCTCCCCTCCCAGCCCGCGGGTTCATCCGACCTCGCCCGCTGGTGCGCCCTCTCCCTCGCCGCGCCGGGCCCTGCCCGCGCGCCGGCCAGCCGCCGGAAAGCCCCCGATGACCCGAACGCTGCTGCCGCTCACGCTGCTTTTGGGTGGCTGTCTCGCCACCAAGAGCACCGTCTACATGGTGAAGGCCGAGCAGGCGCTCGCCACCGCCAACCAGGTCGAGGCCCAGAAGTGGGCGCCCTACCAGTGGGAGCAGGCCCAGGCCTTCATGGTCAAGGCGCGCGAAGAGTGGGGGACCTCGGACTACGGCGCCGCTGAAGAGCTCGCGCTGCGGGTCGAGCAGGTCTCGGCCCAGGCCGCCGAGGTCGCGCGCCAGAACCAAGCCAAGGGCGTTGTGCCGGGCTCGGTGCTGCCCGAGCGGGCCAAGAAGCTGCTCACCGCGCCCCCCGGGTACCGCGACGGCGAGCGCGCGCCGGCCCAGCCCGCCCAGCCCGCGCCCGCCCCGAGCGGCGCTTGGAGCGGCCAATGACCGCGCCCACCCTCCGCCGGGCGCTGTCGCTCGGCCTGCCCCTCGTGCTCGCGCTGCCGGTGCTGCTCGCCGCCTGCGTCAAGCCGCGGCCGCTGCCCGACATGAAGGCCGAGCTCGAGCGCGACATCGGCGCGCTCAAGGCCGACCAGTGGGGGATGGAGTGCGCGCCCCGTGAGTTCGGCGCCGCCGACGCCCAGCACGAGCTGTTCAAGCTCGAGGCCAAGCAGGGCGACCAGCGCCGGGCCGAGCACCACTACCTGCTCGCCCGCGCCCAGCTCGACGTGGCGCTGCAGCGCGCCGACGCCTGCCGGCCCAAGGACAAAGACCAGGACGGCGTGGAAGACCACGTCGACCTCTGCCCCGACAAGGCCGAGGTGATCAACAGCTACAAAGATGACGACGGCTGCCCCGAGGTCGACGCCGATGGTGACCGCGTCTTTGACGACGTGGACGCCTGTCCCACCGAGAAAGAGGACCTCGACGGCTGGGAGGACGCCGACGGCTGCCCCGACCGCGACAACGACGCCGACAAGATCCTCGACGTCAACGACGCCTGCCCCGACAAGGCCGAAGACTACAACGGCTACCAGGACCAGGACGGCTGCCCCGAGGCCGGTCAGGACCGCGACCGTGACGGCGTGGCCGACTTCCTCGACAAGTGCCCCGACGAGCCCGAGAACAAGAACGAGTACCTCGACACCGACGGCTGTCCCGACGTCAAGCCGTCCGACGTCCGCGTCACCGCCGACCGCATCGAGATCGACAAGCGGGTCAACTTCCAGACCGGCAAGGCCATCCTGCTCAAAGAGAGCTACGGCATCCTCGACTCGGTCGCCCAGGTCATGCGGGACTATCCGAAGCTCAAGGTCCGCATCGAGGGCCACACCGACAGCCAGGGCTCGGCCACGGTCAACAAGAAGCTGTCCGAGGCCCGCGCCAAGGCGGTCTTCGACTACCTGGTCAAGAACGGCGGCATCGCCGGCAGCCGCATGACGACGGCGGGCCTCGGGCCCGAGCGCCCCCTCGACACGAACAACACGACCGCTGGCAAGGCCAACAACCGCCGCGTCGAGTTCCACATCACCGAGGGCAACCCCTGAGCCTGCGCCCGGCGCCGCGCGCGCCGGGCCTGCGCTGCTGCCTGCGCCCCCGCGCGCTGCGCCGCGCGTGCGTGAGGCGCGGTGCGCCGCGCCTTGGTGCGGT
>JBJONS010000295.1:0-7085 GCA_046051725.1 Pseudomonadota bacterium
CGACGAGCACCGCCGCGCCGGCCACCGCCGCGTCCAGGCCGAGCATCGGCAGGCCCATCCGCTCGCAGAGGGCCCGGTTGGCCCGCGCGGCGTCGCTGTCGGGGGTGCGCGGCGACCACAGGCGCACGGTCCTGCCCCAGAGCGCCAGCCAGCGCGCGACGACAAGGCCGTCCCCGCCGTTGTTCCCGGGGCCGCACAGCACGGCGATCTCGCCAGAGGGCCAGCGGCGGGCGACGGCCTCGGCCGCGCCGCGCCCGGCCACCTCCATCAGCTGGCGCGCCGGGACGCCGAGCTGGTCGACGCAGACGCTGTCCATGCGCCGGACGGTGTTGCCGCGGAAGGCCGGCTTCACGTGCCCTCCGCCGCGAGGCGCAGGAACTCGGCGGCGATCGCCTCGGCCCACGGCTCGGGCGCCTGCGGGCCCTCCACCTGCACCCGCAGGATCGGCTCGGTGCCCGAGTAGCGCACGACCGTCCGCATCCCGGCCGCCTCGGCGGCGGCGACGCTGGCCAGCGCCGAGAGCGGGGGGCGCCGCCCGGCCGGCAGGGTGCGGCTGGCCTGGGCCCAGCGCGTCCAGCCGCCGACCGGCAGGGGCAGGCGGGGCGCGCCCCCGGGCCCGGCGACCGCGGCGAGCACCCGCAGCGCCGCGTAGAGGCCGTCGCCGGTGGGCATGCCGTCGGTGAACAGCACGTGACCGGAGGGCTCGGCGCCGACCGGCGCGCCGCTGGCGACCATCTCGCGCCACAGCGGCTGATCGCCCACCGCGCTGCGGCGCAGGCGGCCCCCGAGCGCGGCCTCGAGGCCGCCGTTGCACATGATGGTGCCGCCGACCGGCGCCCCGCTGTCGCGGCAGAGCAGCCACAGCAGGTCATCTCCGTCGAGCTGCCCGGCGACAGGATCGACCAGCACCACCCGATCGGCGTCGCCGTCGAGGCAGATGGCCAGCGCGCAGCCCGCCGCGCGCACCTCGGCCGGGCTCGGCGGGTGCAGGGCCCCGACCCCGGCGTTGATGTCGCGGCCGGTGGGCGCGCAGCCCCGGCGCACCACGGTGGCCCCCCGGGCCTCGAGCGCGGCCGGCGCACAGGACCACGCGGCGCCGTGGGCCGCGTCGAGCAGCAGGCGCAGGCCGTCGAGGCGGGGCCAGGGCAGGGCGTCGCGCCAGGGGCCCAGCGGGTCGGGGTCGACGACGACCACGGGCGCTGCGCCCGCCGCGGCCGGCGGCCCACCTTGGCCCAGCAGCGCGTCGAAGATGGCCTCGAGCGCAGCGGCGTGATCGTACTTGCGCCCGTCGGGTCCGAGCACCTTGACGCCGTTGTCGGTCCACGGGTTGTGGCTGGCGGTGACCATCAGGGCGGCCGCCGCGCCCCGCGCCACGCACAGCGCGCTGAGGCCCGCGGTCGGCAGCACCCCGGCGTCGATCGGCGCGGCCCCGCCGGCGGCGAGGCCCTCGGCCAACGCGGCCACCAGCAGCGGTCCGCTCTCGCGGGTGTCGCGGCCCAGCAGCACCCGGGCCGGGGCGGCGGGGTGCGCCGGCTGGAGCTGCCGCGCGAGGCCGAGGCCCACGGTGCGCGCGCCGTCGGCGTCGAGGGGCCAGGCGTGGGCGGGGCCGCGGAGGCCGTCTGTGCCGAATCGGATGGGCGCGGGCATCGGGGGCTCCAAGGCAGGGCGCGCGGGCGACGGGCGCGCGCGGCGGGCGCGGGCGGCCTAACCGCCGCCGGGCCGCAGCTCGATCACGTCGGGATCGATGTCAGAGACGGTGATCTGGTCGGCAGCACCGCCGTGCAGCAGCTCGAGCTGGGGGCTGCGCTGCCCCGCCGACCAGCGCAGCTTGACCGGCTCGCCGACCGGCACCGCCGCGGGCAGGCGCGCGAGCAGCTTGACCTGGTCGGCGTTGAGGGCCTGCAGCTCTTTGAGCGGGCCGACGACCTTGACCCGCACCTTCGACACGCTGGCCACCCAGCCCGGGGCGCCGTCGACCACCACCGGCACCTCAGAGAAGACGCGGTCGGCGATGATCGGCGAGATCTCGATGGTGACCTGCACGCTGCTGACGCCGTCGGCGCGCAGGCTGGTGCTGGGCAGCTCGAGCGGCACGGTCAAGCTGCGGGTCGCCTTGGCGCCCGCGAGGTCGATGATGTCGGTGTCGGCCTCGGTCAGCTCGCGCACGAGGGACTGCGGGCCGCGCACGCTCACGGTGCTGGGCTCGACCCGGACCTCGCCCCGCTGCCAGCCCTCGGCGGGCTCGCCGATGATGGTCGGTCGGATGCGGACCTTGCGCTCGCGCACGCGGTCGAGCTGCAGCTCGGCGGCCTGCGGGTTGAGCTGGAGCACGCTGACCCCTTCGGGCAGCCCGAGCAGGTCTTGCTCGGCGAAGTCGACGGTCACCGGGCCCTCTTTGGACTGCCGCAGGTCGACGTCGACGCTGAGACCGGCGTCGCGCAGCGCCCGCAGGCGGCCTTGGGGGCCCGACAGCGTGACCGAGAGGCTGTCGGGCACGTCGCCGACCCGCGCGAGCTGGTCGGGCCAGAGGTAGCGCACGCTCACCCGGGCGCGCTGCTCGACCACCTGGCCCGACTGCAGCCAAGCCCAGATCGCGACCGCGACCGAGAAGCTGAGCAGCTTGAGGCTGAGGTCGTCGAGCACGGCGCTGCGCAGGGCGGCCTTGACCCGGGCCGCGCGCTCGGGGGGCGCGCTCACCGTGCCTCCGCGGGGCCGCGGCGCGGCGCGGGCGCCGCCGCCGGCTGCTTCAGCAAGATCTGCTGCAAGCGCTCGCGCAGCTCGTTGGCGTCGGCGGTGGTGCTGAGCTGGCCGTGCTCGACCAGCCCCACCGTGCCGCGCTCTTCGCTGACCACGACGACCAGCGCGTCGGTCTCCTCGGTCAGGCCGATGGCGGCGCGGTGCCGTGTGCCCATGAACCGGCTGATCGTCTTGGACTGGCTGAGCGGCAAGAAGGCCTGCGCGGCGGCGACTCGGCCCTTGCGCAGCACCACCGCGCCGTCGTGCAGGGGGCTGGTCGGGTGGAAGATGCTGAGCAGCAGCGGCTGGCTGACCGCGCCGTCGACCAGCGTCGCCGACTCGGTGAACTCAGCGAGGCTGGCCTCGCGCTCGATCGCGATGAGGGCGCCCATCCGGCGCGAGGCCATCGCGTAGGACGCGCGCACGACCTCTTCGAGCACCGGAAGGGTCAGGGCCTCGGCGCTGGACGGCGCGCTGAGGAACAGCTGGCTGCCGGCCCGGGCGAGCCCCCGGCGGATGTCTTGCTGAAACAGGATGATGACGGCCAGCACGATGTAGACGAAGAATTTCTCGAGCAGCCAGTGGATCGACATCAGGTCGAGCTGGCTCGCGATGGCGTAGAGGCCCACCAGCACGACGAGGCCGGCGAGGCTCTGCACCGCGCCGGTGCCGCGGATGAGCGAGAGCGCCCGGTAGACGATGAAGGACATCAGGGCGATGTCCACCACGTCCGTCCAGCGCAGGGTCTCCCACAGCCAGAGGTTCATGGCGCGGCGGCTCCGTCGGGCGAGGCCCCGGGCCGCGGGGGTGGGGCGCGGGACGTGGGCGCTTAACCGCTCTGCTGCGCTGGATCGGCCGATCCCCGGCCGCGCGGGGTCGGGTCGGCGCAGTCGACGGCCCACAGCATGTCGAGCAGCTGCCGGGTCGGGCCGACGTCGTGCACGCGGAAGATCTGGGCGCCGCGCTGCCACGCCGCCGCCGCCGCGCCGAGGCTGCCAAACAGCCGGTCCGCCGGGTCGGGCAGCGCGAGCACCGCGCCGACGAAGCGCTTGCGGCTCAGCCCGACCAGCACCGGGTGGCCGAGCGCCGCGACGCGCGCGAGCTGGTCGATGAGGCGCAGGTTCTGCGCGGTGTCTTTGGCGAAGCCCACGCCGGGATCGACCCAGACCTGGGCGCTCTGGGCCCGGCCGGCGGCGGCGGCGAGGGTGGCGCAGACCTCGCCCAGCAGGTCGTCGTAGGCGGTGAGCTGGGCCATGGTCCGCGGCTCGCCGCGCATGTGCATCACGACGGTGATCTCAAACAAGGAGCTGGCGGCCGCCATCTCGGGGTCGGCCAGCCCGGTGACGTCGTTGAGCACCGTCGCGCCGGCCCGGGCGGCGGCCGCGGCCACCGTCGCCTTCATCGTGTCGATCGACACCCGCGTGTGGGCGGCGAGGGCCTCGACCACCGGCAGCACCCGGCGCAGCTCTTCGGCCGCGGGCACTGGCGCGGCGCCCGGTCGGGTCGACTCTCCTCCCACGTCGATGAGATCAGCGCCCTGGGCGATCATCGCGAGGCCTTGGGCCACCAGGCCCTCCGCCTCCACCCCCGGTCCGCCGAAGCGTCCGCCGTCCGAGAAGCTGTCGGGGGTCGCGTTGAGGACGCCCATCACGAGCGGGCGGGGGCGGCGCGGCATGGCTCAGGCCCGGTCGGCGGCGGGGTAGACCGGGTTCATGCCCGAGAGCAGGGTGGTCAGCTCGACGCCGTCGACCGTCTCTTTCTCGAGCAGCAGCTGGGCCAGCTTCTCGAGGATGTGCAGGTTCTGGCGCAGCACGCTGCGGGCCAGCGCCTCGCCCTCGTCGAGGATGCGCTTGGCCTCGTCATCGACGGCCTGGGCGGTGGACTCGGCGAAGCCCCGGCTGCGGCCGAGGCCCATCATGCTCGGGTCTTGCTCTTCGGCGAGGTGCTGGGCGCCGATGCGCGCGCTCATGCCGTACTCGGTGACCATCGCCCGGGCGATGCGCGAGGCCCGCCGCAGGTCGTCGCTGGCCCCGGTGGTCATCTCTTCAAAAATCAGCAGCTCGGCGACGCGACCGCCCATCAGCACGGTGATCAGCGTGTGCAGCTCGCTGGCCGAGGCGCCGAGGCGGTCCTCGTCGGGCAGCATCAGGGTCACGCCCAGCGCCCGGCCGCGCGGCACGATGCTGATCTTGCTGACCGTGTCGGCCTCGGGCATCAGCCACGCGACCACCGCGTGGCCGGCCTCGTGGTACGCGGTGCGCCGGCGCTCTTTTTCGGGGACGACGAGGCTGCGGCGCTCGGCGCCCATCGACACCTTGTCTTTCGCCTCTTCGAAGTCGTCCTGCAGCACCGCCTCGCGGCCGCGGCGGGCGGCGGCCAGCGCGGCCTCGTTCACCAGGTTCTCGAGGTCGGCGCCCGAGAAGCCAGCGGTGCCGCGGGCGACGCGCTCGAGGTCGACGCTGGGGTCGAGGGGGGTGCGCCGGGTGTGGACCTTGAGGATGCCCAGCCGCCCCCGGACGTCGGGGTTGCTCACCACCACCCGCCGGTCGAAGCGGCCCGGGCGGAGGAGGGCGGGGTCGAGCACGTCGGCGCGGTTGGTCGCCGCCATGAGGATGATGCCCTCATTGCCCTCGAAGCCGTCCATCTCGACGAGCAGCTGGTTGAGCGTCTGCTCGCGCTCGTCGTGGCCGCCGCCGAAGCCCGGGCCGCGGTTGCGGCCCACGGCGTCGATCTCGTCGACGAAGATGATGCAGGGGCTCTGCTTTTTGGCCTGCTCGAACAGATCGCGCACCCGGCTGGCGCCGACGCCGACGAACATCTCGACGAAGTCCGAGCCCGACAGCGAGAAGAAGGGCACGCCTGCCTCGCCGGCCACCGCGCGCGCCAGCAGGGTCTTGCCGGTGCCGGGCGGGCCCATCAGCAGCACGCCCTTGGGGATGCGGCCGCCCAGCCGCGTAAACCGCCGGGGATCTTTGAGGAACTGCACCACCTCTTCGAGCTCGGCCTTGGCCTCTTCGGCCCCGGCCACGTCGTCGAAGGTGACCTTCTTGCCGCCCTCGGCGTGCAGGCGTGCCCGGGACTTGCCAAAACTCATCGCCCGGCCGCTGCTCGCCTGGATCTGCCGCAGGATGAAGATGACGAGCCCGCCCAGCAGCAGCAGGGGCAGCAGGTTGGTGAGCACCGGCAGCAGCACCGAGCTGCCGGCGACCTCGACCTCGGCCTGCAGGTCGTGGTCGGTGATGGCGCGGGTGAGCCACTCGTGGTCGGCGGGGCCCACCGAGGTCAGCGCGGTGCCGTCTTTGAGCCGGCCCTCGATGCTCTGGCCGCGCACGACGATGCGCTCGACCTTGCCCTCTTCGACCTGGGCCATCAGCTGCGAGAAGGGCAGCTCTTGCGTGCGGCTCGCGGTGCGGCCCTGGATGATGGCCGCCCCCAAGAAGGCCACCAAGATCACGAACACCAGGATCACGAGGCTGCGGTTGCTGCTTTTCATGCGCTGCGCAGTATCCCGCGCGGGGGGCGCTCACCAAGGGGCGCCGGCGGAGGGTTAGGCCGGCGGCCCCGCGGGCGCTGACCCCCGGGGGCGGAGGGCGCATGGCGGGCGGCGAGCAGCGGGCGGCGGGGCGGCGGGTGGTGCTGGCGGGCGGCGGGACCGGGGGGCACGTCTACCCGGCGCTGGCGATGGCCGACGCGCTGGCGGCGCTCGGCCACAGCGTGACCTACATGGGCGACGCCGACCGCCTCGAGGGGCGGGTGGTGCCGCTGCGCGGGCTGCCTTTTGTGCCGCTCAAGGCCCCGCAATTCCCGCGGGCGGGGCTGCTGGCCAAGCTGCGCTTCGGCTTCGCCTTGCTCGGCGCCATTGCCCGGGCACGCGCGGCCCTGGTCGCGGCCCGGGCCGAGGTGGTGGTCGGCGTGGGCGGCTACATCTCGGCCCCGCCGGTGCTCGCCGCCTGGACGCTCGGCCTGCCCACCGCGGTGCACGAGGCGAACGTGACCCCGGGCCTGGCCAACCGCCTGTGCGCCCGGGTCGCCGATCTGGTGCTGCTGACCTACGCCGAGACCGCCGCCCGCCTGCCCGGCAGCGCGCCCCGCGGGGTGGTCGGCTGCCCGGTCAACCCCAAGGTGCTCGAGGGCGACGCCGCGGCGGCCCGGGCCCGCTACGGCCTGGGCGGCGCGCGGCCCGTGGTCGTGGTCGTCGGCGGCAGCCTCGGCGCGGCCACCCTCAACGCGCTCGGCCTCGCCCTGCTGCGGCTGCGGCGGGGCCAGGCCCAGCCGCGCTTCGATCTCGTCCTGGTCACCGGCCCCACCTACGAGGCCGCCACCCGGGCCGAGGCCGGGGCGCTCGACGA
>JBJONS010000296.1:0-3841 GCA_046051725.1 Pseudomonadota bacterium
CGCGGCTCTCCGCGCGGGCGCCCCGCTGCGCGTCCACCTCGGCGGCGGCGCGGGCCTGGTCGGCGACGGCGGCGCGGGCCTCGGCGGCGGCGCGGGCGGCCTGCGCGCCGGCCAGCGCGGCCTCGAGCGCGGTGGCGGCGGCGCTGGCCTCGGCGGCCTCGGCGGCCAAGGCGGCGCTGCGGCGGGCGGCCTGCTGCTGGGCGGCGACCGCCGCGGCGACCGCCTCCTCCCGCACGAGGAGCGCGGCGCGGAGGCCATCGGCCTCGGCGGCGGCGGCGCGCGCGGCGGCGAGGCTCCGGCTGAGCGCGGCGGCCTCGGCGGTGGCGGCCGGAGACACGGCGGCGGCGAGCGCGGCCCGCGCCTCATCCCGCTCCCGCCGGAGCAGGTCGATGGCGGCGCTGGCGGCGGCCTCTGCGCCCGGGGTCGGGAGCGGCCCGGTGGCGCCCTCCTCGGTGCTGCGGGCCCGGGCGCGGGCGAGGGCGGCGCGCAGCGCGTTGATCTCGGCCTCGCGCTCCTGAAGCAGCCCCGGATCGGCACGCCCGGCCAGGGCCTCGGCCAGCTCCTCAGCCAAGCGGGCGCGCAGCGCGTCACTCTCGGCGGAGGACAACTCCAGCTCCGCAAGACGGGCGTGCAGCGCGTCGCTCTCGGCGGAGGACAACTCCAGCACCGCAAGACGGGCCCGCAGCGCGTCGCTCTCGGAGACCGCGGCCTCCAGCTCGGCCGAGCGGGCGCGCAGCGCGTCGCTCTCGGCGGAGGAGATCTCCAGCTCGGCCAAGCGGGCGCGCAGCGCGTCGCTCTCGGCGGCGGAGACCTCCAGCTCGGCCAAGCGGGCGCGCAGCGCGTCACTCTCGGCGGCGGCGGCCTCCAGCTCGGCCAAGCGGGCGCGCAGCGCGTCGGTCTCAGCGCCCACGACGGCGAAGCGCTGCTCGGCGGCGCGCAGCGAGGCCCGGGCGGCGTCGCGCTCGGCCTCGGCCTGCTCGCGGCGGGTCTGGGCCTCTGCGAGCAGGGCGGCGCTCTGGTGGGCCTTCTCGCGACCCGCGGCCAGGAGCTCCTCGACCCGGGCGCTGAGCGCGTGCACGTCCGCGGCCTCGGCGTCGGCGGACCGGGCGCGGGAGACGGCGCGCTCCAGGGCGATCTGGGCCTCGGCGGCCCGGGCCTCGGCGGCCAACAGCTGCGCGCGCAGGCGCTCCCGCTCGGGCTCGGCGGCCAGCGCCCGGGCCTCGGCGCGCGCCCGGGCCTCTTTGGCGCCGACCAGCTCCGACAACAGCGCCGCGGCGCGGTCTTGGGCCTGCTCGAGCTGCTGGGTGAGCGCCGACCGCTCCTGCGCCTCGGCGTCGAGCCGACCGGCGATGGCCGTGGCCCGGTGCTCAGCGGCGAGCACGCGCTCCAGCAGCTGATCATGCTCGGCGACCGGCACGCCGGTCACCGGCGGCGGACCCGCCGCGGCCGCAGCGAGGGCCGTCCGCAGCTCGTCGCGCTCGGCCTCGAGGCCCGCAGCGGCGGCGCCGAGGCGATCCACCTCGGTGTTGAGCAGGGCCCGCTCCGACTCGAGCGCGGCGAGGGCCGCCCGGGCCTCGGCGGCGCCGGCCTCGGCGGCCAGCAGCCGCGCCCCCAGGTCCCGCAGCTGGCCGTCCAGCGCGAGGCGGGCCGCAGCCTCGCCCTCTCCCCGGCCCGAGGCGCGGGCCTGTTCGATGAGGACCACGTCAGGCGCGACGTCCTCAGCGAGCGGAATCTGCGCGCGGGCCTCGTCGAGGGCCGCGTTGAGCTCGGCCTGGCGGGCGAGCAGATGGTCGAGCTGGGCGAGCAAGGTCCGCTGCTGCAGCTCGTGCTGCTGGTGCTGCCGGTCGAGCTCCTCTGCGCGCAGCTCGAGCCCGCGGGCCCGCTCGAGCTGGGCCGCCTCGTCGGCGCGGCGCTGATCGAGGGCGCCCTCGGCCTCGGTGCGGGCGGCGCGCTCGGCGTCGAGCTCGCGCTGCAGCTTGAGCAGCAGCTCGCGCTGCCGGCGCAGCTCTTGGGCCGGCGGCAGCGGGCCCTCGTCGGCCGGGCCGGCCAGATCGGCGTTGCCCGGCGGGCCGAGCACGGGGCGCAGCAGGCGCTCGAGCACCGCGCCCTGGACCGGCAGGGCGAGGTTGAGCGCGGCCCGCCCGGGGCGCAGCAGGTGCGCGGCGAGGCGCGCGGTGAGGCCATCCTCGCTGACCAAGCAGACCGGCACGCCGCCGAGGCGGGGGTCGGACTGGGCCCGATCCGAGGCGGCGAGGCCCGCGACCTTGTCGCCGGGGAGCACCAGCAGCGCCCAGCGGCGGCGCTGGGCCTCGTGCATGCCCAAGCGGAGGTCGGGCACGCGCTCGACCGGGCCCCAGCGGCTGAGGGCGGCGGCGAGCTCAGCGGTGGCGTCCGGCGAGAGGCCGGTGACCAGGATCGGGCCGCTCATCGGGATCTCCGCCACGGCGGGGTTGTCGGCGTGGCCGGGCCGGCCGCCTGGATGCGGTCCCAGACCGCGCGGGCGCGGGGGTGCGTGGGGTCCTTGGCGAGCACCCGCTGGAGCACAAGCACCGGATCGACGCCGTAGTCGGCGTGCTCGCTGAGGTTCCAGATGACCCAGGCGTACTCGGCGGCCAGGTCGGGCTCGTCGGGGAAGGTCTCGACCATCGGCTCGAGCAAGTTGAGCGCGCCGATGAAGTCTTCGCGCTGGATGCGCTGCCGGGCCGGGCCCAGATCGAGGGGCGCGGCCGGGACGACGACCCGGTCGGGCGCGCCGACGCCCTCGCCGAGGCGCGCGAGCAGCTCGGCGACGTGGAGCGCCGCGCCGCGCTTGCGGTCGCGCTCGTAGTCCTCGCGGCGGGCCTCGTCGGCCAGGGTGTGGCGGGCGCTGGCGACGGCCGCGCAGAGGGCGGCGGCGACCTTGCGCTCCTCAGGCGTGGCGGTGGGATCGGCCTCGACCGGCCCCCACTCGGCGACCCGGTCTTTGGCCGCGCGCTCGATGCTGCTGCCGCTGGCATAGGGCCGCACGCCGAGGAGCTCGTAGAGGTCGTCTTTGTGCCGGCGCATCCACCGCTCGTGCAGCGAGCGGCGGGCGGCGGAGAGCGGCCCGAGCGCGGGGGCGGCGAGGCCGGCGCCCAGGCCGGCGGCCGGCAGGGGCTCGGGCAGGCTCGGCGGGGTCGGGCCGCGCTCGGCGCGCCAGGCCCAGCCCGCGCGCTCGAGCATCCACAGCAGGGGCACGCTCTCGCCCAGCGCCTCGTCGAGCCCGCCGAGGATGGCCTCGGTCTCGAGCTCTTGGCCGAGCAGGTCCGGCAAGGCGCGCAGGCCGGGGGGCAGGCGCAGGCGGCCGAGCGCCGCGGCGCAGGCCGGACCCGCCCGCCAGGGGCCGAGGCCAGGCTGCAGCAGCTCGGCCCGGGCGACGTTCAGCGGCAGCCAGCTGCGGGCGGCCTCCCAAAACAGGCTGGGCAGGTCGAGATCCGGCAGCAGGCGGGGATCGACGCCGTCGAGCGTGCTCTGGGGGGCGGCGACGAAGCGCCACTGGCCCTGGGGCCACAGGATGCAGCCGCCAATGCGGGCGCGCACGGCGGCGACGCGCAGGGCCTCGAGCGCCGCGCGGCGCTGCCCCGTGCGCTCGGCCACCCGCTCCATCAGGGTGTCCTCGTCCTCACACTGGCGGCCGAGCTCGGCGAGGGGGCCGCGATCCATCACCCCGGCGCTGGCCAGGGCGCGCGCGGCGCTGGTGCCCGGGTCGTTGGTCTCGGCCCACAGCAGGCGACCGGCCAGCCAGACGATCAGCGCCTCGCGGCCGCCGGCGCGGATCTCCAACGTGCCCGAGGCCCCCTGCTCGGCGAGGTGCACGAGCAGA
>JBJONS010000297.1:0-8895 GCA_046051725.1 Pseudomonadota bacterium
GCAGGTTGACGTCGCGGCGGATCGGCACCTGCTCGAGGAACTGCAGCACCGTGGGGCCGCCGTACCACGCCATGCGGTGGGCGCCCGGATCGACGATGTTGATGCCCAGCAGGGCGCTTACCGGCACGAAGGTCACGCTGGTGAAGCCGAGCTGGCCGGTGAACGCCCGGAACTCGGCCACGATCTCGTCGAAGCGCGCCTCGCTGTAGTCGACGAGGTCCATCTTGTTGACCGCGACCAGCAGGTGGGGGATGCCCAGCAGGTCGGCGATGTAGCCGTGGCGCCGGCTCTGGGTCAGCACGCCGAGCCGCGCGTCAATCAGGATGATCGCCACGTTCGCCGTGCTGGCGCCCGTCGCCATGTTGCGGGTGTATTGGACGTGCCCGGGCGTGTCGGCGATGATGAACTTGCGCGCCGGCGTGCTGAAGTAGCGGTAGGCGACGTCGATCGTGATGCCCTGCTCACGCTCGGCCCGCAGGCCGTCGGTCAGGCGGGCGAAGTCGATGGCCCGCTCGCCGGTGTCGGTGGTGCGCGTCGCGTCGGCCAGCTGGTCGTCGTACACGCCCTTGCTGTCGTGCAGCAGCCGCCCGATGAGGGTCGACTTGCCGTCGTCGACGCTGCCGACGGCGCAGAGGCGCAGCAGCTCTTTCTCTTCGTTCTGTTTGAGGAAGCCGAGGATGTCGGTCTTGATCAGCTGCTCTTCTTGGGCGCGAGCGGCGTCGATCTCGCTCTCAACAGCGGCGGTCGGGGCGGTGGTCACGGTGGCCTCGGGGCGGAGCGGGGGCGCCGGCCTGCGCGCGGGGAGCGGCGGCCAGCGGCAGAGCGGGGATGCGGTCGGGGCGGCGGCGCTGGGGTGCAAGCGCGCCAGAGCGGAGCTTAGAAGTAGCCTTCGCGCTTCTTCTGCTCCATCGAGCCCTCTTCGTCTTTGTCGATGAGGCGGTTCTGGCGCTCTGACATGCGGGTCAGCATCATCTCTTGGATGATCTCGGGCACGTTCTGCGCCTCGGACTCGATGGCCCCCGACAGCGGGTAGCAGCCCAGCGTGCGGAAGCGCACCACCCGCTGCTCGATCTTGGCGTCGGGCAGCGCTTTGCGGATGCGGTCGTCGTCGACCATGATCAGCGTGCCGTTCATGTCGATGACCGGGCGCTCTTTGGCGAAGTAGAGCGGCACCACGTCGATGTTCTCAAGGTAGACGTACTGCCAGATGTCGAGCTCGGTCCAGTTCGACAGGGGGAAGGCGCGGATGCTCTCGCCCTTCCAAATTTTGCCGTTGTAGAGGTTCCACAGCTCGGGGCGCTGGCTCTTCGGATCCCACTGGTGGAAGCGGTCGCGGAAGCTGTAGATCCGCTCTTTGGCCCGGGACTTCTCTTCTTCGCGGCGCGCCCCGCCGAACGCGGCGTCGTAGCCGTACCGGTTGAGCGCTTGCAGCAGGCCCTGGGTCTTCATCACGTTGGTGTGGACCTGGCTGCCGCTGTCGAAGGGGTTGATGCCGCGGGCGACGCCGTCTTGGTTGATGTGGACCTGCAGGTTGATGCCGTGCTCTTCCGCGAACTTGGCGCGGAAGGCGTACATCTCTTGGAACTTCCAGGTCGTGTCGACGTGCAGGAAGGGGAAGGGCGGCTTGGCCGGATGAAAGGCCTTGAACGCGAGGCGGGCCAGCACCGAGCTGTCTTTGCCGACGCTGTAGAGCATCACCGGGTTGTTGAACTCGGCGGCCACCTCACGGAAGATGTGGATGGACTCAGCCTCCAACGCCCGGAGGTGGCTGATGGTGGGGGCGTCGAGCAGCGTGGGGTCAGCCATGGTGTGCCTCGGCGAGGGCGGAGCCTCGGGGCTGAGGGGCAGGGGAGCGTGGCCGGGAGGGTCGGCGGGGGCAGCGGGAGCAGCGCGGCGACTGATGCAGGTCAATGGCCTGCAGGACGTCATCTTCGTCACTTGGCCAGCGGGCCGCGCGACCGCGGCGCCGACGCGGTGGGCGCCGGTCTAACCGCTGCTTCCGGCCTGCCCAGCGGGGACATGCGCGGGTTTCGGCCAACTGTTGTCCGCGATGAGGCCAGGCGCCCTCGCAGCGCCTTTCCACGGCCGGCGTCCTGCGCCCGCGCGCCTCAGTCCGCGCGGTGATCGCGCAGCTGCACGGCCGCAAAACCGAGCGTGGCCGAGCGGTCCGCGCGGAGGGGGGACGCGCCGACGCCGGGAGGCGGCGCCATCCACGGGCTGTCGGGGCCGCCGGCGGCCAGCAGCTCGTCGCCGCGGTTGGCCGGGCCGGCGAGCTGGAGCGCCTGCAGCGTCGGCGCGCCGAAGGGCTCGGGGCCCGGGCGAGCGCCCCGGCGGCCAAGCCCAGCCCGACCCGGGGGCCGCCGGTGGTGGCCCGGCGCGCGGCGGCCAAGGCGCACAGATCCGCGGCCAGCACGATGGCCTCGGCGGATCGCTCAGCCGGCAAGACCCACAGCGCGTGGTCGGCGCCCACGCGGACCCGCCGGGCGCCCTGCGCTTCGGCGAGCGCGCAGCAAGCCTCGATCAGCGCGATGTTCTCGGCGAGGACCTCGACAGGACCGCGCGCAGCCAGCCGGTGCGGCAGGCCCAGCGGGCAGAGGGCCAGCGCGATGCCGGGCGTGGCCGCTGCGGGGAGCATCAGCTCGGGACGCCGAGGTGGCGCTCGATGTCGCGCAGCAGCTGGCTCGCCGGGCCGTTGCGGCTCGCGCAGAGGCAGCGCTTGTAGGCCTTCCACAGCTCGCCGAGCGTGCCGTCGGCGACGAGCTTGTGCTCATCTTGCCGGGTGTCGGCGCAGGGCAGGGAGGGGGCCCCCATGGTCCGCCGGCGCAGCAGCGCCCGGACGCTGCGCAAAAAGGCGCCGGTGGCCTCGTCGTCGCCGCGGCCCTTCATCGTGAGGAAGCTGACCCACAGGACGCTCTCGGGGAGATCCGGCCCCAGCTCGGCCTCGGGCTGGCCGCGGAGCACGCGGCGGAGCGCCCGGTCGGACAGCCCGGCGAGGGTCGCCGGGTCGGCGTCGAGCTGGGTGGCGCTCGGGGTGACCTGGCCGCTGTCCAGCTCTGCGATCGCTGCGCTCATGGGGCTCCTGGCTGACCAGACGTCAGCTGCGCGGGGATGAGGACCGCCCCGGGGGAGGCGGGTCGCCGGTTGGGGGGAGGTGGCGACGGGAGGCGAGGCGAGAGGCGCGCGCCCTGGCGTCGGCGGCGCCCCCGCGCGCGGGGACGCGCTTGCGCCGCTGCGTCGTGCAGCAGCTTGGAGCAGCAGCAGGGAGCGCCGAGGAGCAGCGTGGACCAGGGGATGCTGTCGAAAATGCAGGAGGAAGGCTGATGAAGGTGCGGTGGGCCGCGGTGTGGTCGTAGACTACCACGCCCCGGTGTCGGCTCTGTCACCTGCTTGTCAACGGGGTGTGTGAACCGCCCCTCAGCTGATGATGACCTTCATGGCGTTGTTTTGGCGCCGCTGGGCTTCGTCCGCGCCGGTGGGCCCTCCGGGGCGCGGCGGCGGGCGCGGGCCCACCCGCGGCCGCTGCGCGCGCAAGATCTCCTGTGGCACGGCGTGATCGGGGCGTGGCCGACCGGGGCTCAACTCGGCGCCGGCGGGCCCGATGTCCGCCGCGTCGGCTCGGGCGCGGGACCTTGCGGCGATCCGGGGCTCCCGGGCGCGGCGGGGCACCCACCGGGGTGGAGGAGGCGGGGATGGACGACGCCCGGTGGGCCATCGGCGCCCAGGAGGACGTGATCGGCATGGACCGGCTGGCCCGGTCGCTGCTGCGGCTGGTCGCGCGGATGGCGCCGGCGAGCATGGTCGCGCTGCACGGCGCGCCGGGCAGCGGCAAAGACGAGCTGCTGCGGCGCATCGGCTGGCTGGTCGCCCAGGGGCGGCAGCGCGGGCCCGACACCATCGCCGGGCTGCTGCCGCACGTGGTGTGGTTCGACGCGTGGCGCTGGTGCAAGCAGGGCGCGCCGGGCGCGGGGCTGGTCGCCGCGGTGATCCAGGCCGCCGAGGCCCCGGCCGCCCACCGCGAGCAGGGCCGCAAGCTGCTCGAGCTGGTGACCCGCCTGCGCCTCGACGGGCAGGCGGCCGAGGGCGGCGGGGTGGTCTTCAGCGGCTCGCCCGACCCGGTCGTCGAGCTGGGGCGCGGCTTTCGCGCGCTGGTCGAGGCGGTCCGCGGCAGCCGGTCCGGCCGGCTCGTCGCCTTGGTCGACGGCCTCGATCTGCTGACCCCGGCGCTGCGCTGGCAGGTGATGGACGCCTGCCGGGTGCTGCTCGCCGAGGGGGCGGACATCACCGTGATCTTCGGCGTGGGGCGCGAGGCGGCGCTCGATGCGATGGCCTACCCCCAGGGTGAGCTTCCCGCGGCCTCGGCGGCGCGGGCCTTCGACGATCTGGTCGATCTCACCATCACCGTGCCCAACCTCGACGTGCGCCGCATCACCTCGCTGCTGAGAGACGCCGTGGGTCCAGCCGAGGCGTCGCTCCGCCGGGCCTTCGGGCCCGAGGCCTTCAACGGCCTCTCGGCGGCGGCGGCCCACCGGCCGCTGGGCAGCCCGCGCTTCCTGCGCCGCTTGGCGCTGCGGGCCGTCATGCTCGCCGAGTACGCCACCGAGGTCCGCAGCAACCGCAACCTGACCGAGGCCCAGTGGGCGTGGGTGATCATCTCCGAGCGCTGGCCCGAGTTCCGTCGCTTCATGATCCGCGGCGGGAGGCAGCGGTGGGTCGAGCTCTCGGCGTCGATGCAGCAGCTCGCCGAGGACGGCCGACCGGCGGCGACGGGCCGGCCGGGACCCGTGGCGGTCCGCAGCGGGGTGTCGAGCTGGCTCGACGACGATCTGCTGCTGGCCAGCTACCTGCGCGTGCACGCCGACGGCTTTGAGCAGGACAGCGAGGGCATCTTCTGGCTCGAGAACCTGATGCTCTCTGCGGGGCTATAGGCCCGCACGGGGGGCGCGTGGAGCACGGCGGCGACGAGGGGAAAGGCTGGGCGGGCCTCGCGGCCCGGCTGCTGATCGGCGGGGGGCGGCGCGCGGCCGCGGCCCTGCCGGCCGGGCTGCTGCGGCGCGCTGAGGATCGTCTGTTCTACGCCATCTTCCACGTCACGCGCGTGACCAACGACGCCTACGGGTGGCGCCCGCCTGAGCCGGGGCGGCCGGCCGCGGGGCCCACCGATTAGCGGCGGGGCTGGAGGTCGCATGGCGCCCGTCCCCCTCGCCCCGCCGGTCCCCTTCGGAGATCGCCTCGCCGCCGCTGTCGAGGCGCTGGGCGCCCCGCTCGCGGTCGGGCTCGATCCGCACCTGCCCCTGCTGCCGGCGGCGATCCGCGCCCGCTTCGAGGGCCTCGCCGGTCCGGCCCGCCGGGCGGCGGCCGCCGCGGCGGTCGAGGACTGGTCCATCGCTGTGATTGACGCGCTGGTGGGGCAGTGCGCGGCGGTCAAGCTGCAGGCGGCCTTCTACGAGCAGCTCGGCTGGGCCGGCGCGCAGGCCCTCGAGGCGAGCTGCGCCCACGCCCGCGCCCGCGGCCTGCTCGTCATCCTCGACGCCAAGCGGGGCGACATCGACACGACCGCCGAGGCCTACGCGGCGGCGGCGCTGGATCCGGCGGGCCCGCACGGCGCCGACGCGGTGACCGTCTCTCCCTGGATGGGCATGGACACGCTCGAGCCCTTCGCGCGGCGCTGCGTGGCCCACGGGGCGGGCATCTTCGCGCTGGTCCGCACCAGCAACCCGGGCAGCGGCCTGCTGCAGACCCCGGGGGATGCCGCCCTGCGGTTGGCCCACGCCCTGCACACCCGGGGCGAGGATGGCTTGTCCGGCGCGCGCCTCGGCTCGATTGGGGCGGTGGTCGGCGCGACCATCCCCGTCGACGAGCTCGGACCGCTGCGCGCGGCCATGCCCCGGGCCTGGTTCCTGATGCCGGGCGTCGGCGCGCAGGGCGGCAGCCTCAGCGCGGCCCGGGCGGCGACCCGCCCCGATGGCCTCGGCGTGCTGCCGGTCGCCTCGCGCTCGGTGCTCTTCCCGCCGGCGGGGGCCGACGATCCGGGCGCGGCGTGGGCCGAGGGCGTGGCCGCGCGGGCGGCCGCCCACGCGCAGGCGGCGGCCCGCGCCTGGGGCTGGGGCTGATCGCGGCGGGGCGGGTCCCGGGCTACCCTCGCCGGGTGGAGGCTCCCATCGATCCGCGCCCGGACCCCCAGCCTGCGCTGTTCCCGCTGAGTCCGCGCGTGCAGAGCCTGCCGCCTGTCGTCGATGTCGGCGATCTGCCGACGCCGGGCGCCGCCGCCGCCGCCCCTGTCGAGGCGCCGTGGGTGGTCGATCCCGATGGCCTGGTGCGCCGCCCGCCGCGCGCGCCGATCCCCTGGGACTTCCTGCCGGCGCCGCTGGTGCTCATCGATCTCGAGACCACCGGCGTGAACCCGCACCGGGATCGGATCATCGAGATCGCGGCGATCCGCTACGAGCCGGGGCAGCCGACCCTGCTGCTCGACAGCCTCGTGCGGACCGCTGACCTGCAGGTCGGACCCACCCACGTGCACGGGATCGTGCCCGAGATGCTCGCCGACGCGCCCACCTTCGCCGAGCTGCTGCCGGCGCTGCGGGCGGTGGCCGAGGGCGCGATCATGGTCGCCCACAACGCGAGCTTCGAGAACGGCTTCCTCAGCGCCGAGCTCGACCGGGCCGGCGGGGCCTGGGGGCTGCCGCGGCTGTGCACGGTCCGCCTGAGCCAGCGCCTGCACGCCGATCGGCCCAAGCGGGGGGGCCACCGGCTGGGCGAGCTGGCCCAGCACTACGGCGTGCCGGTGGTCGCCGCCCACCGCGCGCTCGGCGACGTCGTGATGATGGCCCACCTGCTCATTCGCATGCTGGGGGGCTTCGGCTTCCCCGAGCAGCTGCCCCGGCTGGTCCGCGGCGAGGTGAAGGCGCCCAAGGCGCTGCCCCGCTGGCCCGCCGAGGCCGGCGGCGCCGTCCGCACGCTGCGGCGGGGCCCGCTGGCCTGAGCGGCGGCTTGGCCCTGCCTCAGGGGTAGAGCTGGTCGACCAGGGCGCGCAAGTGCTCGGCCTGCTCGTCTTCGCTGGCCAGCCGCACCTCGTAGGAGAGGGCCCGCTCGGGGGGCACCCGGGTCACCCGCCCGGCCACGGCCTCGGGCCACCGCGGGTCGGGGATCACGATCAGCACGTCGCCTGGGCAGTCTGTGACCGGGCGCACGAGCCCGAGGTACTTCTCGCCATCGCGGTCGATGAGCAAGAAGTGGTGTCGCTTGAGCATCTGCAGGCTCAGGAAGACCTGCTGCCCGAACTCACGCTTGAAGATCTTGAGGTGCCCCATCCCGTCCCTCCACCAGTGGCCGGTCGGGCGGGGCGCCGCACCACCGGCGCGCCCTCTCCGACGTCAATGCGGAGCATCGGCCGGGACCGCGCGGACCTTTCGGCGAAGGGGCGCGCGCCGCGGCCGCCCGCGGCCCGCGGCGGGGATCGCGGGGGGCCGCCGCGCGCAGGGGGCCGCGCCGGTCGACCTTCCCCGCCAATTGCAAATTTTCTGTGTCACGCGGGTGTCCGCCTGCACTATGGTCGGGGAGTGAGCGGGATCCGCGGATCCCGCCCTCGCGCCGACGGGCCGGCGCACCCCGCTCCTCTCGCGCTGCCCCCGGCGGCCGCGCCGCACCCCCCGGAGGTCCTGATGAACACCCGCACCCTGCTCCCGCTGCTGTCGCTCCTGTCCCTCACCGCCGCCTGCTCCTCGGCCGGCAGCTTCGAAGGCAAGCTCGTGGACGGCATGACCGGCCAGCCCCGGGCCGACCTCGTGGTGCTCGGCCGGGCCCCCGACAGCAGCGACATGTCCTGTCAGATCGTCGAGGGCAAGACCGACGCCAACGGCGTCTTCACCTTCCCCAAGACCTGCAAGGGCGCCAGCTACAGCATCGAGGTGAAGGACAAGACCCTGGTGCTCGCCGACGCGCCCAAGGTCGAGGGTGGCGTCAAGAGCGCCGGCCCGGTCGAGATCAAGGCGTGGCGGGCGCCCGCCGGCGACGGCATCTCGACCCTCAAGGACGACAAGCTCGGCTCCGTCGCCTCGCGGTCGGTCCTCAAGCGCGACGAGAAGGTCAAGGGCACCCAGACGGTCGCCCTGTTCACCAAAGAGAAGTTCAAGACCCCGACGACCGTCGACGATGGCGGCTACCTCGTCATCTCGGGCAAAGATCTCAACACCAAGGTCAAGATCGAGCCCATCGTGTCCGCGACGGGCGTCGTGACCTTCGAGAGCGGCAACACGCTCGAGAACCACGTCTTCGTGGGCCTGCGCTTCGCCGCCGACGGCCTCGCCGCCGAGCCGGTGACCGCCCAGCTCGACGCCGCGGTCGTCAAGACGCTGACCGTCGGCGACAGCGTGGTGCGGTACATCCCGACCAACGCGCTGCCCAACGGCCAGTACGCGATCTACGCCGATGGCGACAAAGAGGCGCTGGTCGTGCAGATGGGCAAGGCTGAGGCCACGGGCACCGCCGCTGCGCCGGCCGCCGCCCCCGCTGCGACCCCCTGAGCGACCCCTGCCGCGGCGCTGCCCTCGGGCGGCCGCGGTCCAAGAGCCGCCGATCATGCCCCGCGCGGGGTGGGTCGGCGGCGCTTGGTTTTGGGGTGCGCCGTCGCCCGCGCCCGGCCGACCGGCGCGCGCCGCGCAGCGGCGGTCGCGCAGCGACCGAGCACGCGCGGGCGGGGAGCCCGGCCCGGCGGGCCGGCGCCCCGCACGGGGCCGCGTGCGAGCGCAGCCGAGGGGCCGCCGGCGCACAAAGCGCCCCGCTGGACGCCCCTTTGATGGCCCAGACCGTGTCGGCCAGGGCGCTGCCGGTCAGCGCCTGCGGTCCGCACGGGTCGTTCAGCGCGTGCCGGTCAGCGCGGGTCGTTCAGCGCGGGTC
>JBJONS010000298.1:0-2688 GCA_046051725.1 Pseudomonadota bacterium
TCTGCCTGACCCTCGCCGCCTGCGCGAGCGAAGAGGGCGGCGCCGACAAGCCCGCCGACACCGGCGGCGAGGCCGACGCCGACACCGACGCGGACGCCGACGCGGACGCCGACGCGGACGCCGACGCAGACGCAGACGCCGACAGCGACGCCGACGCCGACGTCGAGCCCACGGTCGACCGCCCCGGGAGCTGGGACAGCCTCGAGCGCAACATCTGCTCGCTCGACGTGCCGCCCGAGGGCAGCCAGCTCGCCACCGTGTGGAAGGTCGGCGAGCTCGACGTCAGCGGCGGCGTGGTCACCGGCGTCGAGTACCTCGCGGTCTTCCCCAGCGAGGACTGGCAGGCGCTGGGCATGGCCGAGTGCCAGCACGCCTGGCAGGTCGTCGGCACCGTCGACGACCCCACGCTCTGCACGACCTGCGCGTGGAGCTTCACCGCCGACTTCACCTACGACGCCACGCTGAGCGACTGCGACGCCCGCATCCCGGTCGAGCTCGAGTACTTCTTCGGCAGCTACGGCATCTCGGCCGAGACCGGCGAGATCGAGATGACCTACCCGGGCACCGACTATGTCTGGGCCACCGGCAGCGCCGACCCGGCGAGCCTGACCTATGTCGACCGGGGCATCTGCGAGGCCTTCGCCGAATAAGACGGTCTGTCCCAACAGGGGAGGACGAGGGACACGGGGAGGAGGGGCCACCTGCGCCCTCACTCGGCCACCCCTGCCCATCCGGAGGAGCGTCCAGACCCGCCCGGCGCCCCGCGCGGCCGCGCGGGTCTGTTCACCCTCCCCCAGCGACCGCCGCGTCCGCCTCGGCCGCCAAGGCCGCGGCCACCGCCTGCACCGGACCCGTCCAGTCGCCCGGGCGCCGCTGTCGGTGCAGGGTCAGGCGGGGCGCGCCGGGCAGCCGATCGCCGGCCAGCCCAAATCGCCAATCGGGCACCGCGGCGAGCAGGGCGTGGGTGCGCGCCCCCACCGCCGCGGCGAGGTGCAGCGTGCTCGTGTCGCTGGTCACCACCGCGTCGAGCAGGGGCAGCACCGCCGCGGTGTCGACGAAGGGGGCGTCCTGGTCGAGCTCAGGCGCCAGATCCCACAGCGGCAGGCCCGCCGGCCAGCGCCCGAGCTGCTCGCGGCCGTGCTTCTGCTGCAGCACGACGAGCTGCACCCGCGGGTCGCGGGCCAGCGGCACGAGGTGGTGCAGGGGCACCGAGCGGCTGGCGTCGTCGGGGTAGGCCGGGTTGCCCTGCCAGCACAAGCCGACCAAGCGGGCCCCCGGTCGGCGCCCCGCCGCGAGGCGCGCCGACCAGCGGGCGCTGCGCGCCGGGTCGGGCGAGAGGCGGGCCGCCGCCGCCGCGCGGGCCCCTGGCGCCGCGAGGCCGAGCAGCAAGGGCAGGCTCATCAAGGGCACCTGCAGGGCCTCAGCCCCGAGCTGATCGGCGATCAGCTCGTCAATCTCGTCGGGCGTGCCGGGCAGAGCGGCGATCCGCAGCCCGGGATCGGCCGCCCGCAGGCCGTCGAGCAGCGGCACCAGCGGGGGCTGGGCGACCAGCAGCAGGGGCAGCGCCGCGCCAGCGCGCGCCCGCAGTGCAGCGAGCAGACCGACGTGCTGCAGCGTGTCCCCGAGGCCCTGCTCGGCGATGACCGCCAAGGGGGCGCGCAGCGGGCCGCCGGCCCAGGCCGGCCCGCGCCCCAGCCGCAGCGAGAAGCCGGGCAGGCGCCGCCGCACCTCGTAGAGCCGCAGGCCCTCGTCCTCTTGCCCGGCCATGCGCAGGCAGAGCGCGAGGTTCCAGCGCAGCTCGTCGGCGATCGGCGCCGGCGGCCCCCACGCCAAGGCGCCCCGCAGCGCCCGCTCGGCCGCGCTCAGCTCGCCGAGCGCGCGCAGGCACTCGCCGAGGTTGGCGGCCGAGGCGAAGTCGCGCGGGTCGTCGAGCAGGGCGGCCCGCAGCGTGCGCAGCGCAGCCGGCGCCTGCCGCGCCCTCAGCTGCGCCGCCCCGAGCCGGGCCCGCAGCCGGGGCCGGTCCGGCTCGAGCTGGGCCGCCCGCAGCAGGGCGTCGACCGCCGCGCCGCCCTCACCCGCCGCCGACCAGGCCTCGCCGAGGCGCGCCCAGACCCCGGCGTCCTGGGGGGCCGCCGCCGCCGCCGCGAGCGCCGCGTCGACCGCGCGCCGCGCGTCGCTCAGGGACACCCGACGTCCACATCGTCGATCAGGTGGTAGTTCGTCGCGCCGCCGGTCGCGGCGGTAAAGCCGATGAGCCACTCGCTGGCGGTGTAGCCCGAGACCGTCGTGTCGATGCGCAGGGTGCCGTCGACCCAGGCCCGGACCCGCCCGCTCTCGTAGCGCACCAAGGCGGTGTGCCAGCCGGTGTCCTCGAACTCGGGCACGCTGCTGGTCTCGCTAAAGACCCCCATCGTCGCGGCGTTGACGACCGCGACGTGGTTCTCGCTGCCGTCGGTGTCACCGTTGAAGTAGGTGTCGACCTCAAAACCGTAGCCGCTGAGCCCGGCGTAGCCGAGGCCGCCGCCGGCCCCGCCGAGCACGGTGAAGTCGGTGGTGTTGAGCCAGACCAGGGCCAGGCCGTCGGCGCCCGAGCCCCCGCCGGTGGCGAACGAGAAGCTGACCTCCCAGGTCGCGCCGGGGACGGGCTCGAAGAAGAAGGCCGACCCATTGCCGCCCGCGGTCGGGGTG
>JBJONS010000299.1:0-6197 GCA_046051725.1 Pseudomonadota bacterium
CCAGGCGGTCGGCCAGCGCGGCGAGGGCGACGTAGAGCGGCGCGCCGCCGTGCTCGAGCCCGGGCGGCGGGGCGCCGGCGGCCCGCAGGCTGCTGTGCCAGCCCTCGCCGTGGTGCAGGCCGCGGGCGAGGTCGAGCAGGGGCAGCTCGGCCAGCCCCGCCGGCGCCGCCGCGGCCAGCCACGGCGCGCGCAGCCCGAGGCCCAGCGCGAGGATGACGCCGAACAAGCCAATCTCGACGAGGCGGTCACGGTCAGGCCGCATCGGGCTCCTCCGGCGCAGGGGGCAAGGGGACGCGCTGGGCGAGGCCGAGCAGCAGCAGCTCGACCACCGCGAGCACGACGCGGTGGACCACCGCCCAGGCCAGGGTCGTGCCCGGGTCGCTGAGGCCGGCGAGGGCCGCGACCAGGAAGGCCTCGCGCACGCCGAGGCCGGCGGGCGCCACCTGGGCGAGCTGCCCGCCGGCGTAGCTCGCGACGAAGACCCCGATGAGCATGAGGTGCTGATCGGGGTCGACCGGCGAGAGGGCCCCGGCGGTCAGGGCGAAGGACAAGCCGAGCAGGGCCCAGGCCAGGGCGTTGAGGCCGGTCAGGCCCAGCTGCAGCAGCACCCGCGGCTGACCGCCGGTCGGCGGCAGCAGGGCCGCGAGGCGGGGGAAGAGCCGGGCCGCGACGTGCAGGGCCGGGAACAGCGCGGCGCTGCAGAGCAGCGCGAACAGGCCGAGCGCGGCGGCCTGGGCCGGGGGGATCAACGCCGGGCCGGCGCCCGGGCCCGCGAAGGTCAACATGCCGACCACGGTGGCGGCGGCGAGCAGCAGCATGCTCTCCCAGAGCACGAGCGCGGCGCTGGCGCTGGCCGAGAGCCCAAAACGCCGCCCGAGGCGCACCCGCTCGCCCACCAACGCGACCTTCCCCGGCACATAGCGGAAGAAGTAGGACTGGAACCAGACCCGCCCCCACTGCAAGGCGAAGGGCAGGCCCGGCGGCAGGCCCTGGCTGGCCCGCGCGCCGACCACCGAGGCCCAGGCCAAGGTGAGCAAGGCCAGCGCGCCCACGCCCGCCGCCGCGAGCAGGGGGGCCGGCCGCAGGTGCAGGCGCGCGAAGCTGGCGCCGTCCAGCCCCTGCTGCACCGAGCGCCCGAGCAGCACCAGCACGAGCACCACCGCCGCCGCCCGCAGCAGGGTCCACAGCCAGGGGGGCAGGCGGGGCAGGCCGCTCACGGCTGCTCCCCGGGGCCACGGACCCGGTAGACCCGCATCTGATCAAAACGCTGCGCGACGAGCTCGAAGCGCGCCGCGAAGGTGGCCGGATCATCCTTGAGCACCCGCCACTTCTGCGCGTCGCTGCGCAGGATGAGGTAGCGGGCCCCCCGCTGATCGACGAGCTTGAGCACGTCTTGCAGGCGGGTGCGGGCCTCGATCCAGTGGTAGCCGACCCTGCGGGTGCGGTAGCCGAGGCGCTTGCTGGCGTCGTCGTCCATCACGACGACCAGCGGGCCCTCTTCGCGCTCACGGGCCCGCAGCCAGGCCACCAGATCGTCGTGGATGTCGACCTGCTTGTTGATGCTGGTGCGCTCCGAGGCCTCGTAGAAGACCTGGCGGGTGCCGATCCAGGCGACCACCACGAAGATGACGCTGCCGACGATCTTACCGAAGCGCTCGGGGCGGTTGAACATCCACCCAAAACTCAGCAAGAACAGCGGCAGGCTCATCAGGCCCTGCCGCCGGGCGAAGTACCACTCGCCGTTAAAATGCTTGTGCACCGCGTGCACCGAGACGAAACCGCCCACCGCCAGGGTGATGAGGAAGATCCACAGGTCGCGGTCGGGCCGGGCGACCGCCGCCCGCAGCAGCGCCCGCAGGCCCGGGCCGACCCCGCCCTGCGCCGCGGCCTCGGCGCGCAGCCGATCCCGCAGCACCGCCGGCGCGAGGCAGAGCGCCATCGGCAGGGCCCAGTGCAGGCCGTGGTAGGCGGCGTCATAGGCGTCGCGGTCGATGTCGTTGAACGAGGCCCGCAGGCCGAGCAGGCGGTCGCGCAGGGTCTCGACCGGCCCGGCCGTGTCGACGATGACCTCGAGCGGCGGCAGCAGGTCGGTGACCCGGTGCTGGTCGAAGCGCAGCAGGGCGCCCAGGCCCGGCTCGAGCAGGAAGCCCGACAGGTAGCGGTGCCAGCCGGCCAGGGTCAGGCCGACCACCAGCTGGCAGAGCAGCAGGGCGCCGAGCGCCCGGCCCCGGGCCGGACCGAGCGCCACCGCGGCGAGCTGCCCGATGGCGAAGGCAGCGGCCACCACGATGAACTGGCTGCGGATGAGGTAGAGCCCGCCCAGCCAGAGGCCGGCCTCGAGGCCCCAGCGCAGGCGCGGCGGCCCCTCTTGCTGGGCGGCCCGCAGCAGGAACAGGCCCAGCGCCGCCCAGGCCATCCCCTCCGTGTAGGGCAGCACCGTGTAGACGAGGAACTCGCGGTGCACGGCGAGGCCCAGCGCGAAGAGGTGCCCAGCGTGCACGCCCGGGGCCACCTGCGGCAGCACCGGCGCGGGCCAGAGGCGGCGCCCGAGCAGGTACATCGCCCCGACCGCGACCAGCGACAGCAGCATCGGCAGCCAGTGGGCGGCGGCGTCGAGCGGCACCACCTTGCCGACGAGGCCGAGCAACACCGGCCAAGCCGGGTAGACCGAGCTCGGGTGCGGCAGGCTCGGGTAGCCGAAGTGAAAGACCGAGATGTGGGTCTGCAGGCCGAGCCCGTCGCGCACGTGCCGCGCCACGTCGGTGTAGTAGCCGCCGTCGACCGACATGCCGTGGGTGTGGGCGGCCTGCTGGGCCCGCACCGCGGCGTAGGGCAGCAGCGCGGCGAGGAAGATGCGGTGGTCGAGCGGGATCCGCCCGAGCAGGGCCCGCGCCGCCGCGCTCACGCTGGCGCCGGGGCGTAGGCCGCGACCAGGTAGATGGCCAAGGGACCCGGCGCGGGGATGTGGGCCCGCTCGGTCGGCGCCCAGCCCGCCGCCTGGATGGTGGCGTCGATCGACGCGGCGTTGTGCACGTGAAAGTGCCCGTCAAAGCCCGCGAGGCGCCGGCCGAGGCGGTAGAGCCGCCCCTCGGTGGGCAGGCTGACCAGCAGCCGGCCGCCCGGCTTGAGCAGGCGGCGAAAATCGGCCAGGACCGGCCCCAGATCGTCAATGTGCTCAAGCACCTCGGCGGCGACCACCAGATCGAGGCAGCCGTCGGGCAGGCCGGCGAGGCCCTCGGGGCCCATCAGCCGCACCTTGCCCAGGCCCTTGCGCTCGACCCACAGCCGGGCCGGTCCGAGCACCAGATCGACGCCATAGACGGTGTTCGCGACCGCGCAGGCCGCTTCGAGCTGCACGCCAGCGCCGCAGCCGAAGTCGAGCAGCGCGCCCCCGGGCGGGCAGAGGGCCCGCAGCCGCGCGCCCACCACGTGCACCCGCCGCCAGGCCATCCACCGGAGGGCCGGGTTCTTGTGCAGGTAGCTGGGGATGGCCATCTCGTCGCGCTCCTCGTCGGGGAGCGCCGCGGCCATCTCGCGCAGGGTGGCGGGGTCGATGGTCATGGGGCCTCAGCAGGTGGGAGGGGCGGGAGCCCGCCGGGGCGCTGGGGCGCCACCTGGGGCAGGTAGCGCCGCGCGAGGTACAGCTGCCGCTCTTGCACGCTGCGCAGCCGCGACACCATCTCGGCGACCTGACCGAGCGCGAAGATCATCGCGCTGAGGCCAAAGAGGAAGGCCGACAGGAAGCCCGCCCAGATGTGGGGCGAGAACTGCCCGACGCTGAGCCGGTGGCCGACAAAGAAGGCCGCGAGCCCCAGCGCGGGCAACAGGAACAGCAGCGCCGCGTTGTTGAACAGCACGCCCGGCGAGTAGTCGCGGATGAAGCTGAACATGATGCCGACGGTGCGGCGGGCGTAGCGCCAGAGGTTCGAGGCCACCCGGCTCTGGCCGTGCTCGCGCACCCCGCGCACCCGCAGGGGCTGCTCGACCATGCGCAGCCCCTTCTTCGACAGCACCAAGAAGCTCTCTTGGGTGTAGGTGAACTGGCCGAGCAGCACGAGGTGCAGCAGCGCCTCGCGGCTGTACGCCCGAAATCCGCAGCTCACGTCGGCGAACGACTGGCCGACCAGGCCGCTGACCAGCCGCGACATGCCCCAGTTTCCCCAGCGCTTGAGCCACGGCATGTCGGGGATCAGCGCCGGGTCGAGGAAGCGCGAGGCGGTGACGAAGTCGGCCCGGCCCTCGGACAGCGGCAACACGATCTTGGGGATGTCTTCGGGCCAGAACTGGCCGTCTGAGTCGATGTTGACCGCGACGTCGACCCCGCGGTGAATGGCCTCAGCCACGCCGCTCTGCAGCGCGGCGCCCACGCCGAGGTTGCGGCCGTGCGAGAGCACCGCCGCGCCGGCCGCCCGGGCCAAGGCGACCGTGCGGTCGGTGCTGCCGTCGTCGATGACGAGCAGCTGCACCTCATCGAAGCCGGGCACCTGCCGCGGCACCCGCGCGAGCACGTCGGCGACCGTCGCCTCTTCGTTGAGCGCCGGCATCATCACGAGCAGGATGCGGCGCGGCGCCGTCGTGGCGGAGGCCGCGGAGCCGGAGGACGGGCGGTCGGAGGACGGGCGGTCGGAGGACGGGCGGTCGGAGGTCGGGCGGTCGAACGGCGAGCGGTCCACGGGGGCCCCCTGTGGGCGCGAGGCCGGCCGCGACGCGGGCACGGCCCCCCGCGGCGGCGGGGCGCGCGGGTTATTGACCGGGGGAGGTGCGCGCAAGTGACGACAAGCAGCCCATTCCGTGACAGCGACGGGGAGCAAACCGGGCAGAACGACGGGGCGGTCCACCCGGCGCTCGCGGCCCTGCCCGCGGCCCTTCGCGGCCCGCGCCCGGTCGTGGTGGTGGTCGGCCTCGGCTACGTCGGCCTGCCCCTCTGCGTGGCCTTGGCCGAGACCGGCGCCCAGGTGCATGGCCTCGACGTCGACCCCGCCCTGTGCGCGGCGCTGGCCGCGGGGCGCTCGCACGTCGGCGACGTGCCCGACGCGGCCCTGGCGGCCGCGCTGGCGGCGGGCTTCGCCCCGACCACCGACCAGGCCGTGATCGGCGCCGGCGACGCTGTGATCATCTGCGTGCCCACGCCGCTGCGCAAGACCAAAGACCCCGACATCTCGTACATCGTGGCGGCGGGCCAGGCGGTCGCCGCGCACGCCCGGCCCGGCCAGCTCGTGGTGCTCGAGTCGACGACCTACCCCGGCACCACCGAAGACCTGCTGGTGCCGATGCTCGTGGCCAAGGGCCTGCGCCCCGGCCTCGAGGTGGCGGTCGCCTTCTCGCCCGAGCGGGTCGACCCCGGCAACGTCCGCTTCGGCCTGCGCAACACGCCCAAGGTGGTCGGCGGCTGCACGCCGCGCTGCGCCGAGGCGGCGGCGGCCCTCTACGGCCGGGTCTGCGACGCGGTGCACCCGGTGCGCTCGCCGGCGGCGGCCGAGACGGTCAAGCTGCTCGAGAACACCTTCCGCATGGTCAACATCGGCTTGGTCAACGAGTTCGCGCTGGTCTGCCACAAGCTCGGCCTCAACGTGTGGGAGATCATCGAGGCCGCCTCGACCAAGCCCTTCGGCTTCATGCCCTTCCGGCCGGGCCCGGGCCTCGGCGGCCACTGCATCCCGGTCGACCCGCACTACCTCGCCTGGAAGCTGCGCTCCCTCAACTTCACCACCCGCTTCGTCGAGCTGGCCGACGCGGTGAACTCGGCGATGCCGCTGCACGTGGTCGAGGTGCTGACCGAGGCGCTCAACCACGCCAAAAAGGCGGTGAACGGCAGCGAGGTGCTCGCGCTCGGCGTGGCGTACAAGGCCAACATCTCGGATGTGCGCGAGTCGCCCGCCCTCGAGGTGCTCGAGCTGCTCGACCACAAGGGCGCGCGGCTGCGCTACTGCGACCCCCACGTGCCCGCCGTGCGCCTCGCCAGCGGCCCGCTGCAGGCCGAGGCGCTCAGCCCCGCGCTGCTGGCGGCGGCCGACGTGGTGCTGGTGCTCACCGATCACGCCGACTTCGACTGGGACGAGGTGCTGCAGCACGCCCGCTGCGTGGTCGACGCGCGCAACGCGACCGCCGGCGCGCTGGCCCGCCAGCCCGCGGCGGCCGGCAAGGTCTGGCTCATCGGCGGCGGCGCCCGCCAAAGCTGAGGCCGGGGCGGCGCTCTG
>JBJONS010000300.1:0-12013 GCA_046051725.1 Pseudomonadota bacterium
GCGGTGAACCCCGCGGCGACCGAGGTCTGCAACGGCCTCGACGACGAGTGTGACCGCCTGGTCGATGACGGCGACCCGAGCCTCGATCTCACGACCGCCGACACCTGGTACCGCGACGCCGACAGCGACAGCTTCGGCTCGACCACCGACACGGTCAGCTGCCTGCCGCCGGGCGGCTACGTCGACAACGCCGATGACTGCGATGACAGCGACCCGGCCGAGTACCCCGGCGCGCCCGAGCGCTGGTACGACGGGGTCGACAGCGACTGCGACGGCGAGCGCGAGCCCGACCCCTGCGGCGGCCTGCCCGGCGCCGAGGCGGTGGTCACCGTCGACACCGAGTGCACCGCGGTCTACCCGCCGTCGGGCGGCTGGGACGTGCAGCTTGAGTGGGAGAGCGCGTCGTTCACCTACAGCGTCGGCCCGACCTCGACCCGCATCATGATGACCCCGGTGGTCGGGCAGCTCACCGACGACAACGCCGACGGCGTCATTGACGACCTCGACATGCCCGACATCGCCTACACCACCTTCGCCAACGGGGCCTACACCTCGGCCGGCTACCTGCGGGTGATCGCCGGCGACGGCTCGGGGGAGGTTTTGAGCGTCGGCACGGTCCGTGACCCATCTACGGGCCGCGTGCGCGGGATCTACGGCACCGGCGGCGTCGCCTTGGGGGACATCGACGCGGACGGCGAGCCCGACATCCTGACCATCACCGATCAGCGCGAGCTGGTGGCGATCAACGCCGACGGCAGCACCAAGTGGATCACGAGCACCGTGCTGAGCAGCGGCTACAGCGGGCCGGCCCTGCACGATCTTGACGGCGACGGCACCACCGAGATCATCGCCGGGGCCTACGTCTTCGAGCACACGGGCGCGCTGCGCTCGTCGCTCGCCAGCAGCGGCATCGGCTTTGGCTACGCCGCCGACCTGGATCGCGACGGCAACGAGGACGTCGTGGTGGGCAACCGGGCCTATGACGACGCGGGCCCGTTGTATTGGAACGCATCGGGCTTGGTCGGCGACGGCACGACCGCGGCGGCCGACTTTGACGGCGACGGCGCCGCCGAGATCATCGTCCACACCAGCAACCTGATGACCCTGCTCAACAGCGACGGCACGCTGCTGTGGCAGACCAACGTGGCCGACAGCGGCGCGGGCGCCCCCTGCGTCGCGGACTTTGACGGAGACGGCCTGCCCGAGGTCGCCGCCGCCGGCCGCGGCCGCATCACCATGTTGGAGCACACCGGTGCCATCAAGTGGTGGCGCACGACCCAAGACAACAGCTCAAGCGTCACCGGCTGCAGCGCCTTCGACTTCGACGCCGACGGCGCCGCCGAGCTCGTCTACGCCGACGAGATCGATCTCTACCTCTACGATGGCCCGACCGGCACCACCCAGTGGCGCCAGCCCGACCACGCCAGCGGCACGCTCTATGAGTACCCGGTCATCGCCGACGTCGACGGCGACGGCAACGCCGAGATCGTCGTGCCCAACAACAACTACGCCTTCGTGGGCGACGACGGCATCACGGTCTTTGGCGAGGCCAACGACGGCTGGGCCAACGCCCGCAAGACGTGGAACCAATTCAGCTACAGCGTCGACAACATCAACGACGATCTCAGCGTGCCGAGCGAGCCGGCCCGGTCGTGGGACACGCACAACACCTTCCGCTGCCAGCAGCCCTGGGACGGCCCGCCCGCCGCGGCGCCCGATCTTGCGCCCCACATCCTCGGCATCTGCGAGGACTGCGCCGCCGAGGGCTTTGAGCTCTATGTCGCGGTCGACAACAGCGGCCTCATCTTCGCCGACGCCGGCGCCCCGGTCGCGCTCTACGCGGTCAGCGGCGGGGCACGCACGCTGATCGAGGTCCAGACCACCCCCGACGTCATTGACCCCGGCGTGCGCTCGGCGCCCCTGACCTTCACCCTGACCTGGGCCGAGGTGGGCACCGACGGCCTGCTCGTCGTGGTCGACGACGACGGCGCCAGCGCCTCTCTGCTGCGCGAGTGCGACGAGCTCAACAACCTGCTGACCTGGACCGACGAGAGCGCCTGCCCCTGAGGAGAGCTCGCCCCCCGCACCGCAGGGGCGCGCCGATCAACCCTCGAGGAGGACAGTGGCCAGGGCCATGCCGCGCTCGTGGCTCAGGCTGAGGTGGGCGACCCGGACGCCGGCCTGCTCGGCGGCCGCGCGGGCCTCGCCGTGCAGGCAGAGGCGCGGGCGACCCCAGGGGTCAAGCCGCACCTCGACCTCGCGCAGATCGAGGCCGGCCCGCAGCGGCGGCGCCCCCCAGCCGGCCCCGTCCAGCGCCTTCAAAAAGGCCTCTTTGGCGGCGAAGCGGGCGGCGAGGCGCTGCGCTTCGTCGACCGGACCGCCGGCGGCCTGCTCCCGCTCGAGCGCGGTGAAGGTGCCGGCCAGCGCCGCCGCCGAGGGGTGCGCGAGCGCTTGGGCCCAGGGCTCCACCTCGGCGAGATCGATGCCCAGGCCAATGATCACGCGTACTCCGGCGGAGGGGTGCGCGGGTCGGCCAGCACCGCCCGGGCGAAGTCGGCCGGGCTCGGCGGCGCGCCAGGCGGGGGCACCGCCGGCCGCAGCCCGATGCGCACCTCGGCCTCGGCCCGCCGGGCCGCCGCCTCGCGCGGGGCGCGCTTGGCCGCGTAGGCCGCGAGCGCCTCGGGGCTGAGCCCCTCGAGCAGCACGTCGGGGTGGGCGACGAGCACCGCGGCGCCGACGTGGCCAAAGCCGAGGCTGGTGAGCAGACCGGCGCGGCCGAGCACGGCGGGGGCGGCCTGGTCAGGCGTCACCAGCGGCGCGCGGGCGGCGATCTCGGCGCTGGGATCCTCAAGGTTGCGGATCGCCGGCACCACCCCCGCGGTCAGGGCCTGGCAGAGCCCGATGAGCTGCCAGGCCGCCGCGCCGCCCTTGCTGTGCCCGGTCAGGCCCTTCTGGGCGATGACGGGCAGGGGCAGGGCGGGGTCGCGGCCGATCTCGACCGCGAGGCGCTGGTGCAGCTCACACTCGTTCTTGTCGTTGGCCTCGGTGCTGGTGCCGTGCAGGCTGACCGCGCCCAGGTCGTCGGGGCTGAGCCCCAGCCGGCCCAGCGCGCGGGCGAGCTCAGATCGCGGGCCGCCGGCGCCGATGCGCAGCAGCCCCAGGCCCGGCGCGGGCACCGAGCGCTGCAGGCCGTCGCCCGCCGACCAGGCCCCGGCGATGAGGCCGTGGATCGGCAGCCCGGCGTCGATCGCGAGGTCGGCGCGGCAGAGCAGCACCACGCCGCCGCCCTGGGCCTCGACGAAGCCGGCGCGGCGCCGGTCCATCGGGCGGCTCGCCTCGGCGTGGGCGAGGCCCCGGCGGCCCCGCTCGGCCGCCGAGATGGTCGCGCCCATGTCGGCGAAGCCCTGCATGCCCTCGGGGCCGATGTCGTCGAGCGCGCCGGCCACGACGAGGTCGGCCGCCCCGGTGCGCAGCAAGGCCAGCCCGGCCTCGACCGAGAGCGCGGCGGTGGCGCAGGCCCCCACCGGGTGCAGCATCGGGCCGGCGGCGCCGGTGAGCGCCAGGGCGGGCCAGGCCGCGGTCACGTTGATCAGCGTCTCTTGCAGGGTGTCGGTCTGCCGGGGGCGGTCGAGCGCGGGGTCGACATAGAGCCGGCGCAGGCTGCGCATGCCGCCGATGCCGCTGCCCACGGTGCAGGCGACGCGGGCGGGGGCCGCCAGCGCCGCGACCGCCGCCGCCGGATCGCCGACCAAGCCGGCCCCGCGCAGGGCCGCCGCGGTGGCGATCAGGTTGAGGATGGCGACCGGGTCGATCTGATCGACCTGATCGGCGCTGAGGCCGAGGCGGGTCGGGTCGAACCCCTCTGGCAGGCGGCCGGCCACGTCGCGGTCGGGCTCGACGAGGCGGGGCACGCGCACGCGGGCGCCCGGCCGCTGGCGCACCAGCCAGCCCTCGCCGGCGGGGAGCATGTCGGTGTGCTCGGGGTCGAGCGCGACGATGCCCGCGGCGACCGCGCGGTCCGGAACGGTGAAGCGCTGCTCGTCTTCGAGGGTCACCTCGACCCAACGGGTGCGCTGATCGATGGGCAGGGGCGGCAGCGCGCGGATGCCCACCCGCGCGGCGAGCTGGTAGCGGGCCTCGAGCGCGTCCTCGGCGACCGCCTGGCCCGAGGCCGCGTCGACCCACTGGCCGCGCTCGAAGCGGATGAGCCCGCAGAGCCGCGCGACCTCGACCGCCGCCTCGGGGTGCAGGGCCCCCTCGGCCTCGACGCTCCAGCGGGCCAGCGCCTCGCCAAAAGGCCCCATCTCGCCGAAGCCGACGATGGCCACGACCTCTTTGGGGTCGACATCGCCGCCACGCGCGGCCGCGGGCAAGGCCGGGAACGGAGAGGCGGGGGCCGGCAGGGGGAGGAGGCCGGGGAGCGCGGCCGGACGGGGGGCCGTTCGCGCGGCGCGCAGAGCCCGCTCGATTAGCGCGCGCAGACCGTCGGCGGCGCCAAAGCCCCCCGAGAGGTCGGCGAGCAGGGGGGACTGGCGGGCGGCCGCCTTGGCCTCGGCCCCGCAGCGGGCGAGCAGCAGGTCGGCCATCTGGGCCGGCGTGAAGGTCTGGATGCCCAGCTCTTGCTCCACCGCGCCGTAGACGCCGTCGAGCGCCGCCATCAGGCCGGTGCCCCGCACCCAGCCGATGCGCGCGCCGACCAGGCTCACCTGCGCGCCCCAGCGGTCGTGCTCGGCGGCCCAGCGCTGCATGAGCGCCTCGAGCGCCGCCTTGGCCTCGGCGTAGAGGCCGTCGCGGCCCATCTGCCCGTGGTTGGGCGAGAGCGGCAGCACCACGTGCACCGGCGGGAGGCCCCCGCCCAGCGCCCGCAGGCGGCGGGCCAGCGCGCCGATGAGGCGCTCGACCCCGAGCAGGTTGACCTGCAGGCTGGCGTCGAGCGCGCGGCCCTCGGGGCTGTCGCCGAGCGCGGTCGGGTCTCCCTCGACCCCCACCGCGCCGAACGGGAAGCAGAGGGTCGGCACCAGCGGACCCCGCAGGGTCACCGGCCGCCCGCCCTGGACCTCGACCGCGCTGCGGCAGAGCCACTGCACCAGCGCCTCGGGGGCCGCCGGGTCGCCCTGGTCGAAGGGCACGACGTGCAGGGCCGCGCCTGCGGCGGCGTGGGCCCGGAACAGCGCCTTAAACGACGCTCTGCGCTTGGGGTCGAGGCCCGAGGACCCGATCACCACCGTCGCCCCGCCGCGGAGCAGCGCCGCCGCCACCGCCTCGGCGATCGAGCCGCGCCCGGCGCCGGTGAGCAGGGCCACCTCGCCGGCCCAGGGCAGGGCGGGAGCGGGGGCCGCCGCGGACGCCCGCAGCGCCGCCGCCGCCTGGGGCGCCCCGAGGCGCTCAGCCCGGCGGGCGAGGGCCTGCAGCGCGTCGATCAGCGCGGTCCCCTGCTGCAGGGCGAGGCTCGCCGGGGCCGCCGGCAGGGCCGCCCCCCGGGCCTCGGCGGCCACGAGGCGCGCGCCCCAGGCCCAGGCGTCAGCCCGGGCGAAGGCAGCGCCCTGCTCAATGATCAGGACCTGCTCCGGCGCGAAGGCCGCCGCCCGCGGCGCGACAGCGGGGGCCGGCGCGGCCGCCGGGCGCTCGAGCAGCAGCGGGTCGAGGCCGGCCGCCTCGAGCGCGCGGGCGGCGATGCCCCGCCAGACCTTGGCCTGCGCGTGCTGCAGGGCGGTCACGGCCGCGGCGTCCACCGCCCCGCCGCCCGCCGCGCCCGCCGCGGCCACCGGGGCGAGCCCGAGGCCCCGCCACGCGCCGAGGCGCTTCATCAGCGCGTCGATCAGCGCGTCGGCGCCGCCGGCCTTGGCCGCGGCCAGGGTGCCGGCCTCGACCGCCACCACCAGCTCGGCCGCGCGCGAGAGGCCGTCGGGCAGGCCATAGCGGGCGAGCCCGCGGGCCCAGGTCGGCTCGTCGAGGCCGAGCTTGGCCCGGCCGGCGGCCACCGCGGCCCGCAGCAGCGGACCGGGCGCGCGGTAGCGACCGGCGGCCTCGACCGCCGCGGCGAGGGCCTGCACCGGGCGCTCTTGGGCGCCGTCGGGGGCCGCGCCGCCCAGCTCTTCGCTCAGATCGAGCAAGACCTGGTTGCGCCGGGCCGAGTTGCCGCCCAGCAGCGCGTCAATGCTCTGCGCGGGGTCGATCTCGCCGAGGCCCTTGCCCAGGCGCAGCGCGAGCACCGCGACGAGGCCGTCGACCGCCCGCACCGGCTGGTCGGCCACCGCGGCGGCGCCCTGCGGCGCCAACGGAGCGGCCGGAGCCGCGGGAGCGGCCGGAGCCGCGGGCGCCAGCGCAGCCAGCGGCGCGGGAGCCGCCGTTGCGGGGGCCTCCTCGACCGGGCCGTCGCCGAAGACCAGCGCCGGGTCGCGCTCGACGTGCAGCACCCGGGGCCGCGGAGCGCCCGGCGGCAGGTCGCCGAGGGTGGCGGCCATCATGTTGCCGAGCACCGGGCTGGCCTTGGGGCCCACCTCGATGAGCTGGTCGACCGCGGCGGACCCGCCGTGCAGCAGCGCGGCCTGCGTCTCGATCCAGCGCACGGGGCTGGCGAACTGCCAGGCGAGCAGCTCGACGAGGATGGCGCGCAGGCGGTCATCCTCGCTCATGAGCGCGGCGCCCTCGGGGCGGCGGGGCGCGCCGGGCGGCAGCAGGCGCCGCAGCCCGCAGGCGGCGGCGGCCTCTTCGCCGATGGCCGCGACCATCGCCTCGACGAAGTCGGCGTCGCCCGCGAAGGGCCGGGCGACGAGGTTGGGGATGTAGCGCCCGAGCAGGGGCTCGACGCGCAACGGCCGGGGAATGCACCGGTCGACCGTCTCGCGGAAGGCCGCGACGCCCCCCGCCAGCAGCGGGCTGTGGAAGGGCACGTCGATGCCGGTCAGCTCGACCCAGGCCTGGCCCTGGGCGCCGCGGGCGTCCAAGGCCAGCTTCAGCGCGGCGACCGCCCGCAGCTCTCCGGCCACCGCGTACTGCCGGCCCCGGATGTTGTGGTTCACCACAAAGAGCGGCGCGCCGGTCTGCTCGGCCACCGCCGCGACCAGGGCGAGGGTGCCCGCCTCGTCGAGGCCGGCGCGCTGGGGCCGCACCACGCCCATCTGGTAGGCCGAGCGCCCATAGGCGTCGCGGGCCACAAAACCCTGCATTGTCAGCCCGCGGGCGTAGACCACGTCGATGAGCGCCTCGAGCGGCATGACCTCGGTGAGGGCGCTCAGCGCGCTGTACTCGCCGACCGAGTGGCCGCAGAAGACCGGCGCCGGCGGCAGCGCCCCGCGGTCGCGCAGCTCGGCGACCCCGGCCACCGAGAGCACGGTCAGGGCCACCTGGGTGAGCTGGGTGAGGTGCAGCACGCCCTCGGGGTGGCGCCAGAGCACGCCCGCGACGTCGATCTGGCGCGGGTTGTCGCGGACCACATCGAGCAGCGAGAAGCCGTGCACCCGGCGGGTGTGGGCGTCGGCGCGGTCCCAGACGGCCTTGGCGGCGGCCGAGCGGCCGTAGGCCTCCATGCCCATGCCGGCCTGCTGCACGCCCTGGCCCGGGAAGACCACCGCGGTGGTCGGGCAGGCCCGCCGCGCGCGCAGGCTGACCACCGGCGCGCCGTCGAGCAGCGCGTCGAGCTCAATGATGTCGTCGCCGTCGATCCGCGCGACGAGGCGGGCGCGGGCGACCAGGGCGGCGCCCGGCGGGATGGGCGCGAGGTAGCGGGCCTCGGTCCAGCGCAGCTGGCCGGTCTCGCCGACCAAGCGCGCGGCCAGGGCCGCGGCGGCCCACTGCCCGTGGGCGATGGGGCCGGGCAGACCCGCGAGCGCGGCGAGGGCGGGATCGGTGTGGATGGGGTTGTGGTCCCCCGAGGCCGTGGCGAAGGCCTGCATCCGCGCGGGAGCCGGCAGGGGCTGGGTCCAGAGGAACTGGGGTCGGAGCAGCGCAGCCGGGGTCTCGGTGAGGAGGCCGGGAACCGCCCCCGACCAATCGGAGGGAATGGGTCCATCGACCCGGCGCAGCAGGGACTCTTGGCGCAGGGTCGCGGCAGGCGCGGGCGCCCCCGCGGCCCAGACCTCGGCGCAGAGGGTCACGAGGCGCCCACCGGGCCGGTCCACTGCCGCGCGGGCGGTGAGGACGGCCCGCAGGGGGAGGCCCGCAGCCAAGGCGGCGAGGGCCGCGGGCTCGCCGTCGGCGCGCGCGACGCGGGAGGACACGTGCAGCAGCGACAGCGGATCGGCGCCGAGCGCCTCGTCGAGCAGCGCGGCCATCAAGGCGGGCAGCGCCGCGCCAAAGGCGGCGGCGGCGGGCAGGCCCGGGCCCTGATCATCGACCACCAGCCGCAGCTGGCCGAGCTGGCGGGCGGCGAGGCCGGCGTCGGCGGGCAGCAGGGCCCGGTAGAGCGCGCGGGTGGCGGCCTCGGCCCCGGGCAGCAGCCGCAGCCGCGCGGCCCGGGGGTCGCTGAGGGCGCCGGTCTGGAGTCCGAAGGTCAGGCCCAGGGCCGGCCCGCGGCCCGTCGCCATCGGCGCGCCGGCCAAGGTCAGGCGCAGCAGCTCCTCACCCGGGACCGCGGGGGCGTCGAGCAGCTCGACCCGCAGCCGGTCCCCCGCGGCGGCGATCAGCGCGCTGAGCGGGTTCGGGCGGCTGTGACCCGTGGCGTCGACGAGGCGCGGGCAGGCGCGGGCCAGGGCGAGGGCCTGGGCCAGGGTGGGGCGGGCCCGCCGCAGGCCGCGGCCCGCCTGCAGCGCGTCTCTGAGCGCCACGGCCTGCAGGCGCCGGATCAGCGTGGCGGCGGGCAGATCGGCCTCGGTCAGGCCGGTGAGGGCCTGGGGACCAGGGATGACCAGCACCGCGTCGGCCGGGTAGCGGTCGTCGTGCGACTGCCACAGCGCGTCGCGGGTGTACCAGCGGTGCACGTCGCCGTCGATCACCGGCACGAAGGGGAAGGGCTTGCCCGGCGCCACACAGAGCACCTCGATGAAGTAGCGCTCATCCTCGAGCGGCACCACGAGGGTCGAGAGGGTCGGCAGGGTCTCGAAGAGGCGCGCGACCAGCGCACGGGGATCGTGGAGCGCGCCGATCAGCCGGTCGAGCGGCTGCGCAGAGGGGTCGCCGCCAAGCACGTCGAGCACCGCGCCGGAGAGGTCGGGCAGCCCTTCGCGCTGGGCCGCGCGCAGCCCCCGCCGCAGCAGCCGCAGGGTGAGCGCGGCGAAGCGCCGCGTGTGGCTGGCGTCCAGCCAGGGCCCGTCCTCCCCCGGGCGGCCCCGGCCGATCAGCAGGTGGTCGAGCAGGCGCAGCAGCAGCTCTGCCGCGGCGCTGCCCTCGACCGGCCCGAGGAAGGGCCGGGCGGTGCGGGCCAGCGCGGCGATGATGTCGGCGCGGCGCGCCTCGACCTCGGCCGGCTTGCCGGCGAGGCCTTCCAGCATGGCCCCGACCCGGGCGGCGTGGTTGTCGAGGTAGTAAATGTCGGCCCCGAGCCCGCTGCGGCCCGAGACCACGCCGCCCGCCCGCGCCCCGCGCGACAGCAGCCGCGGCGCGCCCGGCGTGGCGGCCAGCGCCGCCTTGACCTGGGGGCTGGTCTGGGCCTCGGCGGCCGCCATGAACAGCGTGCCGACAAAGACGGCGTCGACCGGCATCGGCGCGCGCCCGCGGGCGAGCAACCAGGCGCCGCTGAGCAGCTCGGCGACCCGACCACCGTGGGCCACGCCGCCGCCAACGGCCAGCAGCAGGTTCTTCTGGCCGCGGATGCGCCCGTAGTGGGCCAGCAGCAGGTCGTCGAGCTCGTCGAGGCCGTGGTGACCGCCGGCCCGCCCGCACTCGATCTGCAAGGTCAGGGTGTCGGGCAGGCCGCGCCGGGGGGCCTCCTCGGCCCAGGCCCGGGCGATCTCGATGACCTGGGTGATCTGCTCGGCGTTGCCCGCCTTGAGGCTGTTCTGGGTGATGCCGAGCGCCCCGAGCTCGGCGAGCAGGCTGAGCGCCTCGGCGGTCGGGGGCAGGCCCGCCGAGATGGTGAGGCCGCGGATGGGGTGGCCCTCAGCCGCCAGCTTCTGAACGAGGCGGCCCTCGGCCACCTGCAGCCGCCACAGGTAGGGGTCGAGGTAGAGCGTGTTGAGCACCCAGCCCATCGGCGCGCCGAAGCGGTCGGTCACACCGGCCAGGGCCGCGCGCAGCGCGTCGGCCCGCGCCCGCAGGATGGCCTCGGTGGGCTGCCCGCCACCCGCCAGCTCGGCGGTGCAGCCGGCCCGCGCGGCCGCCGCGACCAGGGGGGACTCGGCGGTGGTCGGGGTCATGCCGGGCAGGATGATCGGGTGGGTCCCGGTGCGCTCGGTCCAGCGGTTGACCAGCTGGGGGCTGCCGTCGGCGCCCTGCTCGACCCGCGGAGCGAGGTCTGCCCAGGGGGTCGGCAGCTCGAGGGCCTCGGGCCGGGGGTCGCGCAGCCAGGCCCGGCCGTCGGGGGTGCCGAGCGCGACCACCCGCTGCCCGCGGCCGGCGAGGTTGCCCGCGGTCAGCGCGCTCACGCCGTCCTCGGGCCCCAGATCGAGCACCACGCCGCAGCCGGCGAGGCCGCGGCAGACCTCGGTCCAGCGCACCGGGGCGGTGCACATGGCCTCGACGAGGTCCTCGCCCGCCCAGGGCGCGCCGGTGTCGGTGCGCAGCACCGGGACCACCAGCCGGGCCGGGTCGGGGTGCAGGCCGAGGCGCGCGGCCTGGGCCCGCAGCGGGGCGACCGCCGCGGCCATCCAGGGCGAGTGGAAGGGCGCGCTGACCGCCAAGGGCTCGACCCGCACCACCGGCCTGCGCGGCGCCACGCCCCGCGCGAGGGCGGCGGCCGCCGCGTCCACCCCGGCCTTGAGCGCCGCCTCGAGGCGCGCCACCGCCGAGGCCGGCCCGCTGAGCACGAAGCGCTCGACGCCGTTGTGCAGCGCCAGGGCGAGGCCGTCCGCCGCCGGGGCCTCGCCCTGGGCGAGCAGGCGCAGGCCCGCCGCGCGGACCGCCCCTTCGAGGGCTGGCAGCTCCAGGCCCTGGACCGCCAGCATCGGCGCGCCGGCCCGCAGGCCGCCCGAAGCGGCGGCGGCGGCCTGCATCTCGACCCCCTGCCAGGCGAGGTAGCGGACCACCGCGCCGACCCGCTGGCGCAGCGCCTCGGGCCCGAGCGCCTCGGCGGCGACCAGCGCCGCGAGCACGCCCTGCGAGTGGCCGGCGGTCACCGCGCACCACGCGCCGAGCTGCTGCGGCGCGAGGCCGTCGGCCTCGAGCGCGGCGAGCGTGGCCATCTGGGTCAAGAAGATGAGCGGCTGGCTCAGCGGGCCGGCGGCGAGGGTGGCCGGCGCCGGGCGCGCCGCCGGGTCGCGCAGCCAGTCGAAGACCGCCACGCCGGCGCTGTGCTGGCCGTAGTCTTCGACCCCGCGGCCGAGCTCATCGTGCAGCGCCGCCACGCCGGCCGAGATCAGCGCGGCGGGCGCGCCGCCGCCGGCCGACAGCCGCGCGAGATCATCGACCCAGCCGCGCGCCTGGCCCGCGAAGCTCAGGGCCAAGCGCAGCCCGCCGCGGTGGGCCGCCTCGACCGCCGCGCCGCGGGGCGCCCCGAGGCCCGACCGGGCTGCGGGGTCAACCGCCCCACCCCACAGCGGGCGCGCGCCGGCCGACGGGGCGCCCGTGGGGCCATGAGCTGCGGCAGAAGGGGGGGCCGCATTGGAAAGAACGGGGGAGGTGGCGGCGGAAGGAAGGGTGTGCACGCGGGCTCCGGGGAGGGGACGGCGCCGCGTCAGCAAGAACCGGGCCAAGCGCCCCACGGCGCCGGGGGCCGCCCCTAGCGGGTCCGGATTCGCCCGTAGATCGGGGCTCTGTCATGGCTGCGTCACCGCTCCGTCACGCCTTGACCGGGGAGCGCGGCGGCGCGGCGCGCAAGGTGCTTCGCACCGCCGCACGGGGTTGCGCAGGCCCCTGCGCGGCGCCCCGCGGGGCCCCGCAGCCGCGCCGGCGCGCGTCGAGACCTCCGCGCCCTCCCGGA